>JACRTZ010000207.1 GCA_014304965.1 Vulcanimicrobiota bacterium
GGTCTGCGGAATAGGTATCGCGGCATATCCGGTGAGGGACCAGATCTACGGAATCGTTATGACCGCGGATGCGACGGAGCCTTCGAGTCTTCATATCGGGCTTTTTTCCGACACGAACGACTATTACGTCAACGTCGCACGCGTGCGCTTCGAAACGCCCTCGACCGAGGGAGCATCAGCGGCGCACGGTTCCCTGCGCTCGGAACCGCTGTTCGTTTCGCTTCCGCGCCCGGACGATATTTTGGCAGCGACCGTTGAGCCGCTCGAGCCGGACGCGCGCTCCCCGCTCTGTCGCAAGCAGTATCACTACACCGACTCCTATCAGGCGCGCCTCAACACCCGGTTCAAGCCTGCCGCACGAGAGCGCGCGATGGCGACGTCCCTCTCCGACACGTTCAACGGAGGCGTCACGGCGCTGGCTGCGCTGGCGACGATCGGGACGTCCGATCCGAAGACGTGCGCCGTTCCGTACGCGCCCGCTCGCACGATCGCTACAGCCCAAGCCAACTATCCGGCGTTAGCGATCGTACAAGGAGCGACCGGAACCGTGGTGACCCGCGTCGATTTGGACGACCGCGGAGCCATTGTGGGTGCCACCGTTACCCGCTCGTCGGGAAACTTTCAGCTCGACACCGAAGGCAAACGTGCCTCGACGAACTCCCGCTACTCTCCCGAGACGTTCAGGTGCCAAGCGATCGCGGGTTCGTATCTCTTCGTCGTCGAGTTCACGAGTTCACGCTAATTTACGTCGGCGCTAAGCAATTCGTAAATGGTGCGAACCTGGCCGCGAAGGTCGTCGAACGAACCGTCGTTTTCGATGACGTAATCGGCGCGCTTGCGGGCTTCATCCGGATCGATTTGCGCGCTCATGCGGCGTTCGATCTCCTCGGGCGTCCAGCCGCTGCGCGCCGTGACGCGTGCGATCCGGAGTTCGCGCGGCGCCGTCACCAGCACGTTTTTGTCGCATCGTTCGGCATAACCGGTTTCGAACAGGAGCGGCACTTCGTGAATGATGAGTTGGTCGGGCCCGGCCGAGGCTTCGGCCTCCGCGGCGAGTCGCCGGACGATCGGATGCACGATCTCGTTGAGGGCCGAGCGAGCCGTTTCGTCATCGAAGACCAGCGTTGCGAGCGCGGGGCGATCGAGGGTTCCGTCGGCGTTCACGACCTGTGGCCAACTCGCGCGGATTGCTTCGAGCCCTTCGCTCCCCGGCGCAACGGCTTGCCGCGCGAGTTCGTCCGCGTCGATGACGAGCGCGCCCAAGTCGGAAAAGATCCGAGCCGCCGCGCTTTTTCCGGCGCCGATGCCACCCGTCAGACCGGCGCGACCGATCATCCCTTCACGCGAACCCTATCTGGATCATATACGGGGCCAGCTGTTCCGTGGCACAAAAGAAAAAGCCGCCCGAAGCGGTCAACCCCTCAGCCTGTCAGCGAAACGGCGGCGGCCGCGAGGCACACCGCCGTTCCGTTGCAATTCCGAACCGGGAAAGACTACTCGGCCACTGGCTCCAGTGCGTCGCCGATCGTGCCGACCTCGTCGTCCACCGCAAATGCGGCGATCTCTTCGGGCGCCACGTCCATGACGTGTTGGATCGAACCCGTGATGCGTCGCGTCGAGTAGTTGACGGTCAAGACCGTCACCTCGACCTCTTCACCCGGGCTGTACTGCTTGCCGGGATCGAACTCGCCCTTGGGCACCATCGCGAGCACGCCCGGGATGATTTCGACGAGGAGATAGTTCGGCGTCACTTTGACGACTTGCGCGATCAGGCGCTGGCCCTCGAGCAGTTTGTCGGCGTGCTCGACCCAAGGGTCGGGCAGCGCGTGCTTGACCGAAAGCGAAACCTTCTTCGCTTCGGGGTCGAACTTCATCACTTCGACCTGAACGATATCGCCGATTTTGACGACTTCGCTCGGGTGCTTAATTCGCGCGTACGACAACTCGCTGTTGTGAATGAGGCCGTCGATGCCGCCGAGATCGACGAACGCGCCGAACTCCGCAAGCCGCACGACGACGCCTTCGCGGATCTGGCCGACCGCGAGCGTGCCGAGCAGCTCGGTCTTCTTTGCGTTGAGTTCTTCTTCGAGCACGAGGCGCTGCGACAGAACGACGCGATGGCGTTTGTGATCGAGGTCGATCACCTTGAGACGCAGATGTTTACCGACCAGCTCGTCGAGATTGCCGACGGGCTGCCGGCGGATCTGCGAGGCCGGCACGAACCCGCGCATGCCGAGGTCGACAAGAACGCCGCCCTTGACCACTTGGGTAACGGTGGCTTCGATGACTTCGTCATTGTCGTGCGCCTGAATGACTTTTTCCCACGTCTTTAGGGCGCGGGCGCGGCGCTCGGACAGGAAGAGCGTACCGTCCTGGTCGTCGATCCGATGGATCATGACTTCCAGTTTGTCGCCGATCTTCAGTTCTTTGGGCTCGATGGCGAGCGAAAGCTCGCGAAAACTGAGGATGCCTTCCGACTTACCGCCGATGTCGACGAGTAACTCGTCTTGATACTTCGCGACGATGACGCCGGTGAGGACTTGCCCCTCGTCGAGGACTTTGAGGCTTTCCTCATACATGCGCTGCTCGAGCGCGAGTTGGTCTTCGAGTTCTTCCGCCTGCGGCGATGCGATGTCGGTGCTAGTAATGCGAAACCCCTTTACTCGATGCGCCGGATCGAATCGTCCGGTCGCATCCCCGCGCTATGCGCAGTTCCTCTTGCGAGGCTATTTGATTATCGTTGGCACGTTCGGCACCACCAGGTGCCGCGTTGGGCGAGCACCGTCCGGACGACGGTTTTTCCGCAGCGGGGACAGGCGTGCCCGTCCCGGCCGTAGACGCTCAATTTGTTTTGAAATCCACCCCTGAGGCCTTCGGCGTCCACGTAGTCGTCGACGCTCGTTCCGCGATGTTCGATCGCGCGCACGAGCACCGATCGAATCGCTTCGTGGAGACGGCGGCGCCGTTGAGGCGACAGCGAACCGGCCGGAAGACCGGGCCGAATTCGCGCTTCCCAGAGCGCCTCGCAGGCATAGATGTTGCCGATGCCCGCAATGCGACGCTGATCGAGCAGAAACGCTTTGATCGGCGTCGTCCGCCCGCTCAACAACCCGGAGAATCGTTCAAACGAAAAATCGTCGGAAAGAGGCTCCAGGCCGACCTCGGCAGCCCACGGGTCTTCAGGCTCCACGAGGCGCATCCTCCCGAACTGGCGGACGTCCGCGAAGCACAAACGTGCGCCGTCTCGGAAGTTCAGCACCACGTTTGTGTACGGTTCGAGATTCGTGGCGCCCGCCGGCTGGACGATCAAGCGCCCGGTCATCCGGAGATGAACGACGAGCGACCGGCCCGAGGCCAGCGAGATCACCACGAATTTTCCACGCCGGCCTGCACGGTCGACGCGGTCCCCGGCGAGACGCCGCGAAAAGCGCCGCGGCTCGGGGAGGACGACTTTGGGCAACCTGACGGTCGCCGATTCGACGGTCTTCCCGGCGATGGCGCGATCGAGACCGCGCGCAATCGTTTCTACCTCGGGAAGTTCCGGCACGTCCGCTCCCTACAACGCCGGGCAAGCGGCAAAGGTTTCAGCGCTCCGGAGCTTCGGCGATATGCGCCCGATACGTCTCCGGCATGAAATACCACTCGGGCAGCGATTTCGGGAAGCTCACATCCGCGAACCGGTAGTCGCTCGCCGCGTCGGGGCCCGTCCCGTCGCGTAACGGCACCGAGCGCGAATGAATGCGCTCGACGACGGGCACCCCGTACAGCGCACTCATGCCGACATCGAAGATCCCGGCGCGGCTCAAGGGAAAGGTGATAGTCGCCGCCGTCGAGCGCCAAAAACGTCGCGCGGTATTCAAGTTCGCCCGCGATCGCGACGGTTCGCCGGACACCGCGGGCCGCGCACGCTTGGGTCGAGCAGCCCGTGCGACCGAGCGCGCGTGCCAGCTAATCGGAACGGCCGCATTTCCGAAATCCGCCGTCGAGTTCTTCCGGCGGCGAACCGTCGCGGCAAATACCGAGCTTCGCGCCGGTTTTTAGGCCGAGCCGCTTCGCTTCCCCCGCAGCCAGCTCGACGACGAATCTTCCGAGACCGCGGCGCCGCGCGATCTTATCGTCGGGCGTCGTGCGCGTACTCTTCGGTACGTTCGCGGCGATCGCTGAGATCGTTCCGTTTTCTTCAACCCATAGCATGTCCAGCCGAATCAAGGTGTTCTTCATCCAGAATTCCCACACGTCGCTGCGGTCGAAGACGAAAATCATGCCCGCCGCGGGCTTGAGCCTCAGAACGCACATCAAACCAAGTTCGCGCGACTCGCCGCCGCCGGCGACGGCGAGGGTGAGTTTGGTCGCCCCCGACGCGTAGTGACGGAACGCTAAGGGCTGCGGATCGGTTGCGAAGGCGCGACCGTCAAGGATTGCCGCCGGAACCTTGGGGTTCGCGCAATCGGCCGCCGCGAGCCTAGCAGCCTGGGGCGACGGCCGTACCTCGGCGCTCGCGGGGAGCATTGTTGCGCTGAGAAGCGCGGCAAGGAGTGCGGCGATTTTCCTACGCATCGAAACCTTCGACCTCGAGCGGCTCGACATCGTACCAGGTGGAGCCCGTCTTGACCGTCGCGACGATCGGCACCGACAATGCGAGGGCGCCCTCCATTTCGCGCTTGACGAGCGACGCGACGCGGTCGAGTTCCGCCGAACCGACTTCCAGGATCATCTCGTCGTGAATCTGCAGCAGCATGCGCGCACCGAGTCCTCGTTCCCGTAGCGCGCGATCGACCCGAACCATCGCGAGCTTCATCAAATCTGCGGCGCTGCCTTGCATCGGCGCGTTAGTCGCTTCGCGCTCGGCGGCAGCACGCAGCATGTAGTTCTTCGTGCGCAGGTCCGTGAAGTAGCGCCGCCGCCCGAGAATCGTTTTTACGAACCCGTGCTCGCGGCCGAATTCCAAATTGGCGTCGATCCATTGCCGCACCGACGGAAACCGCGCGAAGTAGGCCTCGGTCATCGCGCGCGCCGCGGACCGTTCGATCTCGAGCCGCTGCGCGAGCCCGAAGTCCGACATGCCGTACAGCAGCCCGAAGTTGACCGACTTGGCCATACGGCGTTGGTTGTGGTCCACTTTTCGATCCGCCGGAACGGCGAAGATGCCGCGCGCGGTGACGTCGTGGATGTCGTCGCCGCGCCGAAACGCTTCGCGCATCGCTTCGTCGCCCGACAGGTGCGCCATGAATCGCAGCTCGATCTGACTGTAATCGGCAGCCAAGAGCACGTGGCCGGCCGGCGCCACGAATGCCCGCCGCACGCGCCTTCCGAGTTCCGTGCGCACCGGAATGTTTTGTAGGTTCGGATTGGTGGATGACAGCCGCCCGGTCGCGGTGGCGGTTTGGTTCAACGTCGTGCGCAGCCGGCCATCGGGGCCGACGAGTTTGGGAATCACGTCGATGTAGGTGTTCTTGAGTTTCGTCACTTCGCGGAACTCGAGCACCTTGGCAACGATCTCATGCTCGCGCGCGAGCGGCTGCAACACTTCGATGCCGGTCGCCCAGCCGGTCTTCGTGCGTCCGCCGTTCGGCAAGCTCAAGTTTTCGAACAAGACCGTGCCGAGTTGCTGGGGCGAGCCGATGTTGAACGGGCCACCCGCCATGGCATAAATCTCTTGTTGCAGGCGTTGCGCGGAG
Source organism: Vulcanimicrobiota bacterium (assembly GCA_014304965.1). Lineage (GTDB taxonomy): Bacteria > Vulcanimicrobiota > Vulcanimicrobiia > Vulcanimicrobiales > Vulcanimicrobiaceae > Cryoxeromicrobium > Cryoxeromicrobium davisii. The sequence continues at coordinate 5,679 of JACRTZ010000207.1, forward strand.
GCGTCGACCTCCGCCGAGAGTTCGCCGAGCGCCGCGGGGTCGATCGCTATGCCGGTTGCCTCCATGCGGGCGAGCAATCCGACCAGCGGCAACTCGACATCGTCGTAGAGTGAGATTTGCTCGCGCAGCTCCAAGCGCTCGCGCAACGACGGCGCGACGCGCAGTGCCGCGTCGGCGGCAGCTGCGGCATCGTCGGCCAGTCGTTTGCCGAGAAATTCTCCGGCCACGTCGGCGGCGGACGCGTAGGTCTTGGTCGGATTGAGCAGATGCGCGGCCACCATGACGTCGTCCGCAAGATCGGGAGCGACCGCAAAGTCGCCCCGCTCGCGCAGCTGCGCGGACAACGCTTTCCAATCGTGCGCGAGCAGCGAACCGTCGCCGCGCTCCAGCAGCGCTGAAAAAGCGCTGCCGACTTGCGGATGGGAAAGCGCGCCCGCCGCAAACGAAAAGCCGGTTTCGGCCGCGGCACTGACGCCGATCTCGCCGCCCGCGCGCAACGCGAGCGCCACGCGTTCGGCGCGCGAGGCGCCGGCGATCGTTTGCGCGAGCAGCACGAACTCCGGCGGATCCACTGCCGCCGTGAAGGATCGGTAGGAGCCCTCGAGCCGCTCGACATCGTCGAGCGGGAAGAGCGTGGCGTCGTTGGCGGGCACCGGCAGTCGCGACAGCAGCGACTTGAATTCGAGATCGCGATAGAGAACGAAAAGCTCTTCGGTCGAGGGCGGCGTGTAGAGTGCGCCGTCCCACGGTATTTCGAGCGGCAAGTCGCGCGCGACGACCGAGACGTCGCGGCACACGCGCGCGGTCTCCCCGTGCTCGCGAACCAGCCCTTCGAGTTTCGGCGAGCCAGCGAGTGCGGGGTCGGCCAGCAACGCATCGAGCGAGCCCGCGCTCTTGATCAGTTTGATCGCCGTCTTTTCGCCGACACCGGGAATGCCCGGCAGGTTGTCGGAGGGGTCGCCCTTGAGGCCGCGATAGTCCGGGAGCTGGCGCGGGTCCAGATCGAAGCGCTCGCGTACGGCCGCCGGATCGTAGCGTCCCAGTTCGCTGATGCCGCGCCGCGTCGTCAGGACGGTCGTTCCGTCGTCGACGATCTGCAGCAAATCGAGATCGCCGGTGACGACGCTGACCTGCTGTCCGGCTTCGACAGCCTGGCGCGCCAACGTCGCGATGACGTCGTCGGCTTCTTCGCCGTCGATTTCGAGCATCGGGATCTTGTAAACGTCCAAGATCCGCCGCACGAGCGCAAATTGCGAGCGCAGCTCGTCCGGCATCGTCGTGCGCTGCGCTTTGTAGGCGGCGAACAACGCGACGCGCGCCTGCGGCATGCCTTTGTCGAAACATGCGATCACGTGCGTCGGCTTTTCGTCGGCGACGATCTTTGTCAGCATCTGCGTGAAGCCGTAAGCCGCATTGATCGGGACGCCCTTGGTCGTCGTCAGCACGGGCAGGGCGAAGAATGCGCGGTAGACGAGCCCGTACGTGTCGAGCAGCATCAGTTTGGCGCCGCGCGGCACGTTCATCGCACGGTAAAAGTCGTCGAAGATGCGCCGACCTCGCCGGCATCGGAAATCTTCAAGACCGACAGCACGTAGCGCCCCGGTTCGCGCGGCACCGGAATATCGAATGTGCCGGCCTCGCTGCGCTGAACGCGCCACAGCATCGTGCGCGGCGCAGCCGCCCCGAGCGAGGGAACGTCGGTCGAGACTTTGCGCGGCGCTTCGGCTGCGAAGATGTCCGTGGCTTTGGAGCGCGCGGGCGCGACGTACGCGTGCCAGGCGGGATTTTCCGAGGCGGAGTTTTGCGACGTGGTGCCGCCGACCGCTAGCACCGCCGGCGCATCGTCGAAAAACGCCGGGCCGCTTTCGCGGCCATCGGCGATGCGAATTGCGAGGGTCGCGCCGCCGCGATCCGCGCCGTCCCGCACCGTCGCGCGCGCGCTTTCACCCTGCGCGAAGATCGCGCGGTCGAGCGACAATTCCGTCGCTCGCGGATGCCCGGGACCATCCACGCGAACTTCGGCCGTGCCGACGACGATCGCGCCGTCCCGCACCGTCGCGATCGCAACGCGGACGGCGCCCTGTGGATCGCCGAGGTCGAGCGAGGTCGCGACTTGACCGCGCACGCCCGCCAGTAAACGCGTTTGATAGATGCGCGCGCCCTCGAGCGTCACGAGCGCATCGCCGACGGCATTCGGCAGGTTCGCGCGAATGCCGACCTTCTCGCCCGTCTTGTAGCGCGGCCGATCTAAGCTGACCGGAAAAGTCGCGGTGTCGGCCGGCCGCATCGCGGAAAGCGCCCGCGGCTCGACGAGCACCGAGGCCGCATCCGAAGCTCTACGACCGTCTACCTCACTCTCGGCTAGCGCCAAGTTCGCGCCGAGGCTCGGCTGACGGAAAACGACGCGCGCGCGCCCGCGCGCGTCCAAAACGAACGTTTGCGCCTGCATGTTGGAGGCGTGCGACAAACGCACCGTAACGTACTGATTTGCAGCCGGCGCCCCGTCCGTTGCGTCGAAGCCGCGCAGTTCGAATGCGACCGGTTGACCCGTATCCACCGTTTGCGTCTCAGGTTCGAGCGAAAGCGCGATGCGCGTTGAGGGGATCGCGATGCGCGTCGTCGCCGACGCGCCGCTCGCTACCGCGCGCACGCCGTACGTCGAATCGAGCCCGTCGTTCGGGGCTCGCAGCGTTACGCGCGCACGACCATCGGCGGCGGTCGCGAGACGGGCGCGGTAGACCACCGTCGTCCCCCAGCGCGGCGCATCTTCGCTCGCCCCCGGCGGCACGATGTGCGGCGTCCGCACGACTTCGACGTCGACTTGCGTCCCCGGTGCGGGTTCGTTCTTACGCGTCGCGCTGATGACGAGCGGGACGTCGCGATCCGCCGCGCACGGACAGGTCGCAGAAATGGAGAGCGCGATGTCGCCGGCAGCGTCCACGTGAACGCTCGTCCCGCCCACGCCGCCTGCGGCGCTCGCGAGCAATGCGTAATCGCCGTCGGCGACCGATGCCGGTACGTCGAGTTCGCCGTTGAAGGCACCGGCCGCATCGAGGTGCGCGCTCGTGCTCGCAAGCGTACGGCCGCGATCGATCATCGTCACCCGCACGTCCCCGCTCATCATCTTCCACACGTCCGCGGTCCGCCGCCGAGCGAAGCCCGCAAATCGCACGCTCGTGCCGGCCCGGACGACGGCCGATTCGACGCGCATGCCGACGATCGCGTTGGGCAGCGGCGCTTGCGGAAGCATCGAAACGAACGCCCGGGCCGCCCCCTGCTCGGCGAGCGCAAACGTCGGCCGCGTCCGCAAATCGCGCCAAACGACCAGCCCGCTCGCATCGGTGCGCCGATCGATCAACTGCGCGCCGACGAGGAATGAGACGTTTGCGCCCGACAACGCGCGTCCGCCCTGCAAGTCGACTGCCCACACGATCAGGCCTTCGGGGCTCTCCTTCGTAAGCAGACCGATGTGCGTGCGATTCAGCCACACCTGTTGGACGGCATCGCCGCGATGCGCTTCGACGACGTAGAAGCCTTCTTGATTGCCGATCGGGACGTTGACGTCGCTCGACTGAAAGCGCAGACCCGCCGGCGGCGAGAACTTCCAGCGCGCCAGCGCTTTGCGTTTCGACGTGTCGATCGCGCGCGGCTGGCGGTTTTGGCCCGCCACGATAACGTCCGCCGGATCCACGGCGTAGACCGAAAAGTCCACCGGCGCGCCGGAATACGTATCCAGACGCACGTTGGCGGGCTTCCACGGCAAGCTGACGTCGCGCGCAAACAGCGCGAAGTACGCGTCCCATTGACCTTTGTCGAGCAACGGGCGAGCGGCAGAAACCGGCAGGCTCGCCGCGACGATTGCGACGAGCGCAAGCAGGCTCGCCCCGAGCCGCAGATTACGTCGGATCGTAGACGAGCTGGCCTTGCGTATTTTGGTAGACTTGGAATCCGGCAACATAGTCCCGCGATGCGCCTTTTTTCAGGATCTCGTCAGAGTTCGAAACCAAGCCCGCGAGGGCCGGGCTCCCGGTCGACATTCCCGTGTGCCGGATCTTTACCAAGTCTTCGAAGATGAAGTGATTGATTTGCGGGATGAAGTCGCGACCGAGATTGTTCGTATACGTGAACTTAACGAGATAGATCAAGTCGCCTTGCACCGAGTTCGCTCCGGCCGAATAGATCGTGACCGAGTTGACGACGATGTCGGTGCTGCCGCGCACGAAACCCAAAGCGGGATCGCCCTTGGCGCCGGGATCTTTGCAACCCGCGAGCAGCGCCGCCGTCGCAGCGACGAGGAAAAGTTGACGCTTCACGGTGTCCGTGGTTCGGCGATGCCGCAGGCATCCCCCGCGGTTGCGGGAATCGATGACGCGTGAACGCTCGTCGCCGACGTACGACACGCGCGCTGCTCGCGCCGATCCTCGTTGCAGGCGTGCTGCCGTTCCTGGGGGCCGTGCCGAGCCCGACGCCTGAACCGATTCCGATCGTTGCCCCGGTGCTCGGCCCTGCCAAGGCCGGCTCGAAATCGGTCGACCTCAGCTCGTTCAAACCGAAGTATCCGACCAAAGTGCAGCATACGGAATTCGTGGTCGAGGTCAACGGCAAGGGTCAAGTGAGCCGCATTCGTTCCGGTAAGCGTGCTTCGGACATCAACTTTTCGGCCATCACCTACGGCAACGCGATGCAGGTCTTCATTCGCAAGCCCAACGGCGACGCGATTTCCGGTTTGTACAAATTGGCGTACGACTACAACCCGAAAACGCAGCGCGTGCGTCGCACCGTGGAACTCGTCCGGGCGGGCGGCGTCAATGCCGCGGCCCCGGGGATCGTGGACGTGCTCGCCGAGCGCAACCGAAAAGGAGCGCAGCGCGCCAAACCGTCGCCGGCACCAACCACGAAGCAGTGACGGGCCCGAATTCGATCCGCTCAAGTGGTGGCTGCGCAGCCGCGACGGGATCGATGACGTCGTGGATCGCGACGTGGCGCGAAGCTGCACGTCGAAAGACGGCTACCGCACCGAAGATGAAGCGCGCGCGCACGCCGCGATGAACGGCATGTCGGGAAAACTTTTTGCGTATCGTTGCCACTACTGCGAGTTCTGGCACTTGACGCGGCGGCCGACCTAATGCGGTACGCGATGTTCCGAAACGCCGACGGCCCGCGCGCCGCCATCGTGCGCCGGGACGAAGTCCATCCCTTCGCCGCAAGCGCCGGCAGCCTCGAGGCGATCGTTGCGCTGCCACGAGCCGCGCGCGAGGCGCTCGTAACCGAAGCCCCGCAGAAGCTCGCGGACGTAACGCTGCTCGCACCCCTGCGTCCGCGCAAGAACGTGTTCGCCGTCGGGCTCAACTACACGGGTCACGCCGACGAGATCGCGCGTGCGGCGGGCAAGCCGCCGCGCTATCCGAAGGTGCCGACGTTCTTTACGAAGGCGGCGACGTCGCTCGCCGATCCCGAGGCGACGCTGCACCTCAGCGCGGACGTTTCGCCGGAATACGATTGGGAGGCCGAACTCGCCATCGTCATCGGCGAACGCTGCCGCGACGTACCCCTCGAGCGCGCGCACGCGGTCGTCTTCGGCTATACCGCGCTCAATGACGTAACCGCGCGCGACCTCCAACGCGACCACGGACAATGGTTCAAGGGCAAGAGTCTCGACGAAACCTGCCCGCTCGGACCGTGGCTCGTCGATGCGGCCGAGATCGGCGACCCGCAAACGCTGGACGTCACCTTGCGCCTCAACGGCGAAGTCAAGCAACACGCTAGCACGTCCACGATGATTTTCAACGTCGCACAGATCGTCGCGTCGCTCTCGCGCGGCATGACGCTCGAACCCGGCGACGTCATCGCAACCGGAACGCCGCATGGCGTGGGCTTCGCGCGAACGCCCCCGGAATTCTTACGCGATGGCGACGTGATGGAAGTCGAGATCTCGAAGATCGGGGTGCTGCGCAACCCGGTCGCCATTCGCCCCTAACGCGGCGCCAGCGGTTCGAGGTAGAGCACGCGCTCGGCCGCGGCCGCATCTTCGAAGCGCACCGCCGAACGGAACTCGCCGCGCTGCCACGTCGCAAGCACGACGCGTCCGGCTTGGTTCGCAACGTCCAATTCGCTTGGCGCGCGCTCAGCAATGGCGAACGTGCGGCCTTCGATGACAACGCGGCCGCGCGCGCTCGGCGAACGTGCGAGGTCGGCGATGGCGGGTGCCGTGAGCGCTGCGGTCGCATAGGTCTTATCGATGCCGAAGTGGCGCGCGATGGCATTCGCAAAGTCGCCTTCTTGACAGCGCATAACGATCGGCAAGCGCGGATTGCGCGCGCGGGCGCCGAGCGCGACCTCGAGATTGTTGGTATCGCTGTTCGTCAACGCGACGAGCGCCAGCGCGTGGTCTAGACTGCACAAGTCGAGCGTCGTGTCTTGTGTCGCATCGCCCGTCAGCAGGTCGAAGTGCGCGTCGCGCGAGCGTTCGACGATTTCCGGCTTCGGATGCGCCTCGACCACGACGACCTTCAGTCGCGACGCGATCAGGTAGTCGATCACTCGCGACCCGACGTTGCCTGCGCCGCAGACGACGACGTGGCCGCGCCGCCGAACGTGCCGCAAACCTTGCACGGCGACCCATTGCGCTTCGTTGACTTTGCCGCTGAGGATCGCGATGTAGATGCCCGTCATCGTGACGCCCGCCAGCATCAGGGCGATGGCGCCGGCGAGCGCGGGCGCGCCGCCCGCTTGCGGCGTTATGTCGCCGTAGCCCGTGGTCGTGATCGTTTCCACCACGTAGTACAGCGCCGCGAGTGGATCGAGTTTGAGGACCAGGGAGAAATAGGCCGTGGCGGCCGCGACGATCGCGAGTGCCGCGGCCGCGGCGCGTTTGATCAGTGGATCGAGCCGCGCGAAGCCGCGCATGAGGTTCCGCGCAAACTCGCGCGAACGCGTCGCCGCCCGGCGCTGCGATGCATCGAACACGTCGTCGGGCGGCCGCGACGCGATCGGACCGAACACGACCATCCGTCCGCCTGCAGGCAGCAGGCCGTCGTCGTCGCCCTCCAGCCGCCCGTCCACCGCGAGGATGCGCGCGCCGAGCCGGTGCTCGGCGTCTCTGCGCTTCATGCCGGCGACGCCGCCCCGCGCGATGCTGCGCACCGAAAAGCCGACCAGCGGACCGTCGATGTCGGGAAACTGCAAGCCATGAAAGCAGCCGCGATCCAGAGCCGCGGCGGCGTACGTGGCCGCCGAGTGCGCCGACAGCGAGAACACCGAACAGTTCGTCAGGTTCTCTTCGATCTTGCGGCCGAGGGTGCGGTTGAACTGCCGCAGCACGATACGAATGTCGGGATTGAGATCGCGCGCTTTGAGCGCGACGTGCAGCGTCACGTGATCGTCGTTACTGAGGATCAAGATCGAAACGGCGCTGTCGACGCCCGCACGCCGCAACGACTCGGCGTCGTTTGGTTCTCGGCCGAGGAAGGCGGCTCCCAACGCCTCGAATTTTTCCTTCAGCTCCTGCGCGTGTTTCCAAAGCACGGTCACGGCATAGGCATCGCGCGAAAGCAGTTCTTCGCACACGCGCAGCGCGAGTTCGTCGCCGCCGACGACGATGACCGGTTCGCTCGGCGCCACGCGAGGCTGCATCATGGTGATGGTGAAACTTCTCGCATGACCCTATCGAATCCGCGAGCTGCCTTCGGACGTCGCACCTTCACGGCCGGAGCGCTGTCCGCGCTCGCGGCGGCGCTGGTGGCACGGCGCGCGCACGGCGCCGAAGGACGAGCCCTCAGCATCGGCTACGTGCCGTCCACGTTGTTCGCACCGGTGTTCTTGGCGATCGAACGCGGCTATCTGGGCGAGGCGGGATTCCGTCCCGTCGCGACGCCCGTCGTCGCGGGCCAAGACGCCTTGGCATTACTTGCGACGGGTCACCTCGACATGGTCGCGGCCGGCGTGTCCGCGGCGTTCTTCAACGGCGTCTCTCGCGGACTGGACATTCGGATCGTCGCCTCGACCGGCTACCAGCCGAAAAAGGGGCACCCATCGGCGCTCATGGTGCGAAAAGATCTCTACGATGCGGGACTGCGCTCGCCGCGCGATTTGCGCGGGAAGACGATCGCCTTCATTGGAGGAGCGGGCGCCACCGCCGGCTACTACGTCGCGCGCATCCTGCGGCGCGACGGTCTGCGGTTTTCCGACGTGCGCACGGTGAACATCTCGACGACGGATCAGGGCGTCGCCTTCGAACGCAAGGCGATCGATGCGGCGTTCACCTCGGCGCCGTCGACGCAAGCCTTCGAGGAGCGCGGCCTGGCAACGATCGTCGCCGGGCCGCCGCCGGGGATTTCGGCAACCGGCATTCTGTTCGGACCGACCTTGCTGCGCGAACTCAAAAGCGCAAGCTCCATTCTAGAAGCGTGCCGTCACGGGGCCGCAGACGTCGCCGGCGCCGGCTACACGCGTCCGGAAACGGTCGCAGCGTTCGTCAAATACACGAGCCAGCCCGCAGAGGTTATCACCCGCAGCGACCGGTACGATTTCGCGCGGGACCTGCGCATCGATCAAACGACGATCGAAGACATGCAACGTGAATTCTTCGATGAGGGCGCCTTGACGTACAAAGAACCGTTGCCGCCGTCGCGCCTCGTCGCGCGCTTCTGAGCGCTTCGGCCGGCCCGCGCTCCAGGAGGCCTCCGAACGCGAGCGGTAAGCATCAGCCGAGGAGACATAGATGATCATTGGCGTGCCGGCCGAAACCGCACCCGGCGAACGGCGGGTAGCGCTCGTCCCCGAAACCGTTGCGCGGCTGCGCAAGTTGGGGATCGACGTCAGCGTACAGAGCGGCGCGGGCGTGCCCGCGGCATTCGTGGACGAAGCGTATCGCGATGCGGGCGCTACGCTCGCACCCGACGCCGAGAGCGTGTACGGCGCAGCCGACATGATCGTCAAGGTCCAAAAGCCGAGCGCGGCCGAGTTGGCCAGCATGCGCGAAGGCCAGGCATTGCTCGCCTTTCTTTCGCCGCTATCCGACCCGCAAGGCGTGCAGGGCTACGCGAGCCGTAAGCTCACGGCGCTTTCGATGGATGCGATACCGCGGATTACGCGGGCGCAAAGTATGGACGCGCTGTCGTCGCAGGCAAACATCGGCGGATACAAAGCGGTGATCCTGGCGGCCGATCGGCTGCCGCGCTTCTTCCCGATGCTCACGACCGCGGCCGGAACGATCCCGCCGGCGAAAGTGCTCGTGCTGGGCGCCGGCGTCGCCGGATTGCAAGCGCTCGCGACCGCACGCCGGCTGGGCGCAGTCGTGACGGGCTACGATACGCGCGCGGTCGTCAAAGAACAAGTGAAGTCGCTCGGCGCGTCGTTTCTCGAACTCGATCTCGGCGTCGACGCGCAGGGCGCCGGCGGATATGCGGTCGCACTCACCGCCGAACAAGAAGCCTTGCAGCAACGCCTGCTGGCGGACGCAATCGCGCCGCTCGACGTCGTCATCACGACCGCCGCAATTCCGGGCCGGCGCGCGCCGCTGCTCGTCACGGCCGACGCCGTCAGCCGGATGAAGGCGGGGTCCGTCGTCGTGGATCTCGCGGCCGAGGGCGGCGGTAACTGCGAATTGACGCAGCCGGGCGAGGTCGTGATCGCGCACGGCGTGACCATCGTCGGCACGACGAACCTTCCTTCGACGATGCCGTATCACGCGAGTCAATTGTATTCGCGTAACGTCTTCGCGCTCTTAGCCTTGCTCATCAAGGATGGAGCCTTGAACGTCGACCTTACCGACGAGATCGTCAAGGGAACGACGATTACCAAGGACGGCGAGATCCTCCACCCTCAGACCTTGGCCGCACTTGCGGGGAGCACAGCGTGAGCGCACACCTACTGACCGAACTGACCGTCTTTGTGCTGGCCGTTTTCGTCGGGCTCGAAGTGATCTCGAAGGTTCCGACGACCTTACATACGCCGCTGATGTCGGCGACCAACGCCATTCACGGCATCGTCCTCGTCGGCGCGCTTCTGGTCGCGGTCGTCGCCGAACCGCGACTCGGGCTCGTGCCCTCGGTGCTGGTCGTGTTCCTCGCGTCGCTCAACGTCTTTGGAGGCTATGTCGTCACGCAGCGCATGCTCGCGATGTTCAAAGCTCGGACGCCGTCCAAAGACGGGGCGCCGAACCGATGACCGAGAGCGTGAGCGCACTCGATCTCATCATCGACGCCGCCTACCTCGTCACGAGCATTTGCTTCATCATCGGTTTGCGTCTCTTGAGCAACCCGAAATCGGCGCGTCTGGGCAACACGATCTCAATGATCGGTATGGCGGTGGCGCTTGTCGCGACGGGCTTCAAACTCGACTTCGCGGCGGCGTGGTGGGTGCTCGTCTTCGGACTCGGGCTGGGCGCCGCGGTCGGCATCTATTCCGCACGCGCGGTCAAGATGACCGCGATGCCGCAAATGGTCGCGCTTTTCAACGGCGCGGGCGGCGGTGCTGCAGCAATGGTCGCGACCGCCGAGTTCTTGCGCCAGGGCTCCGCCGCGACGCCGGCGTCGTGGGACAACGCCCTCGCCGTCGTGCTGTCGAGCGTCATCGGCTCGATTTCGTTCACCGGCAGCATCGTCGCGTTCCTCAAGCTGCAAGAACTGATGACCGGCCGGCCCATTACGTATCCCGCGCAACAGGTTGTTAACGCGCTGCTCGGCATCGCGATCGTCGCGGCGAGCATCATGACGGTCGCCGGCTACATGCCGCTCCAGGCCTACTTCGTGGCGCTCGCGGGCGCCGCAATCCTCGGCGTGCTGTTCGTGCTGCCGATCGGCGGCGCCGACATGCCCGTCATCATCTCGCTGCTCAACTCGTTTACCGGGCTCGCCGCGGCGATGACGGGATTCGTCTTGGGCAACAACGTGCTGATCATTAGCGGCGCGCTCGTCGGCGCGTCCGGCACCCTGCTGACGATGATGATGGGTAAAGCCATGAACCGTTCGATCGCAAACGTCTTGTTCGGCGCGTTCGGCAAGGTGACGACCTCGAGCGGCGGCGTCGCCGCCGGCGTGACGGGCGGCCCGATTCGCGAGGCGACCGCCGACGACGTCGCCACGATGCTCGCTTACGCGAAGCACGTCGTCGTCGTCCCAGGCTACGGTATGGCCGTCGCGCAAGCGCAACACAGCGTGCGCGAACTGGCGGATCAATTGGAGAAACGCGGGGTCGACGTCAAGTACGCGATCCATCCGGTCGCCGGACGCATGCCGGGCCATATGAACGTCTTGCTCGCCGAGGCAAACGTGCCATACCCCGCGCTTTACGACATGGAAGACATCAACCCGGAATTTCCGCGCACCGACGTTGCTCTCGTCATCGGCGCCAACGACGTGACGAATCCCGCGGCGCGCAACGTGCCTTCCAGTCCCATCTACGGGATGCCGATCCTCGACGTCGACAAAGCCCAAAACGTCGTCGTGCTCAAGCGCTCGATGAAGCCCGGCTTCGCCGGCATCGACAACCCGCTGTACGAACTGCCCAACACGCTGATGCTCTTCGGCGACGCCAAAGCCTCGATCGACAAGCTGGTATCGGCGGTCAAGACCGTCTAGCGCGCGGCGCGGCCATCTTCATAGCGCCTACGGCATGGTGGACATCGTGGGCGGCGGGTACGGCCTCGAGTTGCTCCCGAACTTCGTTCGCTGTTCGGTCACCTGTACTACTCCGGCGCCGGAACGCTCCACGCATACGCGTTCCAGGTCGGCGAAAACGCGTTAGGCGCGAATCCTCGCAAGCGCGTCCGGTACGCGTACACGTAGCTCGGATTGAAGAAGTACACGATCGGCACGTCCTCGGCGACGATCCGGTCCTGCGCCGCGTAATCGGCGCGGCGGCGCGCTTGGTCGGGCGCGCGCACGGCGTCCGCTTGGAGCCGCGCGACGCGCGCGTCGCAGTAATGCATGTAGTTGCGCTCGGCGCGCTCGCAGCCGAGCACGAAGCGGTCGTCGGGATCGGCGCCCATCGGCCACGGAACGTACGCCACGTCGAACCGCCCGCTCGCGAGCAATCCGGTCTGCGGTAAGAACAACTGGGCGTTGGAAACCGATTTGACGGTGACGTCGAATCCGCGTTCGTGCAGTTGCCGCTGCGCGAAGGCGGCGACGCGCACCCCGGTCGTACTTTCCGGAAATTGCACGTACACGAGCGCGAGCGGCTTGCCGTTCTTGTAACGGATGCCGTCGGCCCCGCGCCGCCAGCCGGCGCCGTCGAGTGCCGCATCGGCCGCCGCAGGATCGTAACGCGGTTGGCGGATCGAACCGTCGTACGCCCAGGAAAAGCGCGGACGATCGGAGTCGGACACCGGATATTTTCCAAGCGTGATCTTGCGCGAGATCGCACCGCGATCGAGCGACGCCGCCAGCGCTCGGCGGACGCGCCGGTCGTCGAGCGGCGCGCGTGCGGTGTTGAGCGCGAGGCCGGCGATCAAGGCCGTCGGCACGTCCACGAATCCGATTCCGGCCGTTCCCGCGACGAGCGCGATTTGCGCCGGTGCGAGCAAGTTGAAGTCCAGCGATCCCGCGCGCAGTAAGTTGAGATTCGCTTGCGGATCTGGGACGATGCCGATCTCAAGCCGCTTCACGCGCGGCTCGCCGCGCCAGTAGCGCGCGTTCGCGCGGTAGACGAGGCGGTCGCCGCGACGCCATTCCACGAACGTGAAGGGTCCGTCGCCGACCGCGGGCGCGGCCGCGAACGGGGAGCGCGCCAATGCTGCCCGCCCGCGCAACACGTGCGCCGGCAAGACGTATTGCGGCGATGTCCCGTAGGCAAAGAAGGTGGCAACGGCCGGCGCCCATGCGCGCTTGAGATGGAAGCGCACCGTGTGCGGATCGAGCGCCTCGGCGCGGTCGATCAGATCGTAGCCTTCGCGTGAAGCCACGGAATTGTTCGGGTCGAGAATTGCCCGCAAGGTGAAAAGCACGTCCGCCGAAGTCAGCGGCACGCCGTCGCTCCAGTTCACGCGCCGCAAATGGTAAACGATGGTCCGGCCGTCGCGCGACAGGCCGCCGTTGGCCACGGTCGGCACGAGCGTTAGGAGCTCGGGCACGGGCTTGCCGCTCGCATCCAGGTCGAAAAACGGCTCGAATGCGAGGTGCGCCAACTGCTGCTCGACGTTCCCGGCGTCCGCGTGCGCGAACAGCGGGTGCAGGCTCGAGGGGTCGGCGGACACGTTGAAGCGGACGGTCGGGACGCGGGGCGCCTGCCGGCCGCAGGCCGATGTCAGCAGGGCCGCCGCGAGCATTCCGAAGGCACAGGCCCGCCGGATGCCGTTCGGCAAACGATTGTCAATACCGGACATCATATGGTACGATGACAATACTTTCGAATTTCGTCCGCCCCCCTTTTAGAAACGCCGAACACATGCTCGAACCGACCGGCCTCGACGATCTCGACCTGAAGCTGCTCGACGCCCTGCAGCGCAACGCGCGCTCGACGTTCTCCGAACTCGGCGCGGCGGTGAAGCTCGGTTCCTCGGCCGTCCACGATCGCGTGAAGCGCCTCGAGGCGCGCGGCTACGTCCGCGGATACGGCGCCCGTCTCGACGCTCGCCGGCTCGGCATCGAACTGATTGCCTTCGTCAGTGTGTACACGTCGGCGGACGTTCGCTACGAATCGTTCCACGCCGCCGTCGGAGCGCTGCCCGAGGTAGCGGAGATTCACAGCGTCGCGGGCGAGGAATCGTTCGTTCTCAAAGTGCTGACGCGTTCGACGGGCCATCTCGACGATTTCCTCTCGCGGCTCAAGACCGTCGCCGGCATCGCGCGCACGAAGACGACGATCGTCCTCTCCACCCCGCTCGAACGCGACGAGCTGCCGCTCGGCATTCGATGATGGGTTCGCCCCTCGAGCGCAAAGGCTGCGCGTTCGGGAGTCACCGCGTGCTCGAACCGCCCGGCGCGTTCCCGCAGTCCGCCTGGCGGCTCGATTCGACGCCGGTCGTATTCGACAACGAGATCTTATGCGACGTGGACGCACTGAACGTGGATTCCGCATCGTTCCGCCAAATCGCGGAATCGTGCGAGGACGACGCCGGCCGCATCGCGGCGCGCATCCTCGAAATCGTGCGCGAGCGCGGCAAGCAGCACAACCCGCACACCGGCAGCGGCGGCATATTCGTCGGCCGGGTCCGCGAAATCGGCGCCGCTATCGCGGCGCGCGGCGACGTACGGCCGGGCGACCGCATCGCATCGCTCGTCTCGCTTACGTTGACGCCGCTCGCCATCGAGGAGATCGTCCGTATCGACATGACCTCCGGGCGCGTGTGGGTCAAGGGAACGGCAGTCCTCTTCGAACGTTCGTCGTTCGCGCCGCTTCCAGACGATATTCCGGCCGAGGTCGCCCTGGCCGTCCTCGACGTCGCCGGAGCACCCGCCCAAGTGCGCCGGCTCGCAACCCCGGGCGGCACCGTCGCGGTTGTCGGCGCGGATGGGAAATCTGGAATGCTCGCCTGCGCGCAAGCGCGCGATCGCGTCGGCGTCTCCGGCCGGGTGGTCGGCATCGCACCGAGCGCCGAGACGGCGGGAGCGCGCTTCTTGATCGAAGGCAACTACGTGGACGCCTTCATCGCAGCCGACGCTCGCTCGCCTCTCGAAATCCTCGGCGAAATTCCGCAAGCGCTGCCCGAGCTTGCCGATTTGACGGTCAACTGCGTCAACGTGCCCGGCACCGAACTCGCTTCGATCCTCTGCACAAAAGACGGCGGCAGCGTCTACTTTTTTTCGATGAGCACCTCGTTCACCGCCGCCGCTCTCGGCGCCGAGGGCGTCGCGAAAGATGTGACGATGATCGTCGGCAACGGCTACACGAAAGGGCACGCCGAGATCGCATTGCAGACGTTGCGCGACCATCCTGCGTTGCTCGCACACTTCGTCGAGCGCTACGGCGTGCAACCGGAAGCCGCGTGATCAAACTTCCCGCGCCGCCGGAGGCGCTCGAACACACGCGCGTTCGCGAAGGCGAATTCTGGCGCGACATCCCGGCGTATCGCGACGTCAACGAAGCGACGTTTCTCGACCATATTTGGCAAGGCCGCCATTCCGTCAAATCGCCCGAAGAACTGTTCGAAGCGGTCAAGGGGCTCGTGGACCCGGCCTTCATCGAAGATGCGCGCGACGGCTTCACCCGCGCGCCGATGGCGGTTCGCGTCTCGCCGTACATGATCGCGTGCATCGACTGGTCGCAGCCCTACGCGGACCCGATTCGCACGCAATTCATTCCGCTGGGGTCGCGTCTCATTCCCGACCACCCGCGACTGACGCTCGACTCGCTCCACGAATTGGAAGACTCGCCGGTGCCCGGCCTCACGCATCGGTATGCGGACAAGGCGCTCTTTCTGCCGCTCAACGTCTGCCCGGTCTATTGCCGCTTTTGCACGCGCTCGTACGCGATCGGCGCCGATACGGAACTCGTGGACAAAGTTCCGCTGGCGACGACGCCCAAACAATGGCAAGAAGCATTCGATTACATCGCGTCGCGGCCCGAGTTGGAAGACATCGTCATCTCCGGCGGCGACGTGTACCAGTTGCCGGCGAAATCCATCTTGACGATCGGAGACGCGCTGCTCGCAATCCCGCACATCCGCCGGATGCGCTTTGCGACCAAAGGGCCGGCCGTCATGCCGATGAAAATCTTGAGCGATCCCGCCTGGACCGACGCCATCACCGCCGTCGTGGACAAAGGACGTGCGCTCGGTAAAGAAGTCGCGGTTCACACGCACTTCAACAACCCGAACGAGATCAGCTGGATCACCCGCGACGCGATGACGCTGCTGTTTTCGCGCGGGATCACGGTGCGCAACCAGAGCGTCTTGATTCGCGGCGTCAACGACGATCCGGCGGTCATGCAGCTCCTGGTGAAACGGCTCGGCTACCTCAACGTACACGCCTATTACGTGTACATGCACGATCTGGTCAAGGGCGTCGAAGACTTGCGGACGCCGATTCAAACCGCGATCGACGTCGAGAAGTTCGTGCGCGGTTCGACCGCCGGCTTCAACACGCCGACGTTCGTGTGCGACGCGCCGGGCGGCGGCGGTAAACGCGACGTGCACTCCTTCGATCATTACGATCGGGAGAACGGCATCGCCGTCTATTCCGCACCCAGCGTCAAGCCGGGCAAACACTTCGTGTACTTCGACCCGATCGACACGCTCGCGGCCGATGCGCAGCGCCGCTGGCGGCACCCGGCCGAGGCCGAGGCAATGATCGCCGAAGCCATCGAGAAGGCCGGCGGCCCGCGGAGTTACGTCCCGGCCTGAGAAGGCGCCTCGGCGCTCGTTGCGGTAGCGGAACGCCGTATGCTGTGTCTGGCAGTCAAGTACACATTCGTCCCCGGAGCCGAAGAGCAGGCAGCCGCGTATTTTCGCAAACTGATCCCAGCCTCACGCCAGGAGCCCGGCTGCCGGATGTACGTCGTCCACCGCGGCAAGGACGATCCGTCGCAATTCTTCATCTACGAGCAGTACGACGACGAGGCTGCGCTGGACGCGCACCGCGCGTCGTCGCACTTCCAGCAATACGGCAAGAACGGCATACAGACGATCGCGGCGTCGCGCGAACCCGCGCTCTACGTTCCGCTCGCGGAATAACGCGCATGAGCGACGTCGGCTGGACGCACGTGGCCCTGTACGCGCACGACATCGACGCGATCGTTGATTTCTACGCACGCTACGCGCGGATGTCCGTCGTGCACAGCCGGCGGACGGCCGACGGTGGCCGCGTCGTCACGCTCAGCGATCGCACGCGACCCTTCATGCTCGTCCTGATGCAGTCGCGCCGCAAGCAAATCCGAAACTCGCTCGGTCCGAGCGCCCACCTCGGCGTCGCGCTCCCCAGCCGTGACATCGTCGACGAGCGCTGCGAATTGGCCCGCGGCGAGAAACGCTTGCGAGCCGGCCCGACCGACTCCGGGCCGCCGGCGGGCTACTGGGCCCTGATCGCCGACCCCGACGGGCACATGCTGCAAATTTCCTTCGGACAAGATCTCGGTGCCGCAAAGGACCCAACGTGAAACCTCGTCGCCTCGCTCTCGCTCTTGTTCTAGGTGCGTTCATGTCGTCGACCCTCTCGCCCGCAGGCGCCGTTCCCATCGACCCGTCCGCCGCGCAGCCGCCGGTCGCGCAAAAGATTTCGCACGAGACGCATCTGCACGACTACACGCGCACCGACGATTACTTCTGGCTCCGCCAAAAGAGCGACGCCTCCGTAACGGCATACTTGCAATCCGAAAACGCCTATACGGACGCGGTGATGAAACCGACCGAAGCATTGCAGAAGCAGCTCTACGACGAGATGCTCTCGCACATCAAACAAACCGATTTGCAAGTGCCGTACAAGCAAGGTGAGTATTACTACTATTCGCGCACGGTCGAAGGGCAGCAGTACCCGCTCTACGCCCGCAAACATCTCCGTTTGGATGCGCCTGAGGAGGTCACGCTCGACCTCAACGCGCTCGCTCGCGGCCATAGCTTTCTCGGCATGGGCTTGTACCAGGTCAGCGACGACGGCCGGCTCTTAGCATACTCGCTCGACACGACGGGCTACCGGCAATACACGCTGCACGTCCGCGACCTGCGCACCGGAAAGGACCTCGCCGAGGCCATTCCGCGGGTCGACGATGCCGAATGGGCCTCCGACAACAAGACCCTCCTCTACGTCACCGAAGACGACGTCAGCAAGCGCAACGACACGCTGTGGCGCCACGTTCTGGGGACGTCCAAGAATGAGGTCGTCTTTCACGAAGCCGACGAACTCTACGACGTCGCGATCCACCGTTCGTTGGACCGGAAATACGTCTTCTTGCAATCTTCGAGCAAGTCAACCACCGAAACGCGCTACGTCCGCGCCGACCAGCCGGCCGGCGCGTGGAAGGTCGTGCTGGCGCGACGCACGGACCACCGCTACGACGTCGAGCATCACGATCAACGCTTCCTGATTCGGACCAACGACGGCGCGGATGATTTTCGCGTAGTGGCCGCGCCCGTCGCAACGCCGGATCGCGCGCATTGGACCGAAATCGTCCCGCAGCGCGCCGGCGTCCATATCGGCGAAATGGCCGTGTTCGAACGTTATCTCGTCCTCACCGAGCGAAGCGGCGGCTTTGCGGGCTTCGAAATCTACGACTTTCAAACCGGCAAGCGCCGCTCGGTCGAATTTCCGGAAACCGTGCACACGGCCGGCCCTTCGTTCAACCGTGAATTCGTTACCTCGACATTTCGCTTTTCCTACACGTCGCTCGTCACGCCGAACTCGGTATTCGACCTGAACATGGCCACCGGCAAACGGACGCTGCTCAAAGAAACCGAGGTGCCGGGCTACGACAAGGCGGCGTACGCGTCCGAGTTACGCTATGCGACGGCGCGCGACGGTACGAAAGTTCCGCTCGCGATCGTATATAAGCGCGGTGTGAAGCTCGACGGCTCCGCGCCGCTGCTTCTGTACGGCTACGGGTCGTACGGCATCTCGACCAACCCGGCGTTTTCCGCGGCGCGGCTCGCGCTGCTCGATCGCGGGGTCATCTTCGTCAACGCGATGATTCGGGGCGGCGGCGAACTCGGCGAAAAATGGCGCGCCGCCGGAAACCTGCGCCACAAACTCAACACGTTTACCGACTTCGTGGATTCGGCTGAGTACTTGGTGGCGCAGAAATTCACGTCCAAAGACCGGCTCGCGATTCAAGGCGGCAGCGCCGGCGGGCTCCTGATGGGCGCCGTGACCAACATGCGGCCCGATCTCTTCAAGGCGGTGCTCGCCCAAGTGCCGTTCGTGGACGTGATGAACACGATGCTCGACGCTTCGCTGCCCCTGACGACGAGCGAGTATCTGGAATGGGGCAATCCGAACGTCAAGAGCGATTACGACTACATGATGCAATACTCGCCGTACGACAACGTCAAACCGGCGGCGTATCCGGCGATGCTCGTGGACGTGTCGTTCAACGACAGCCAAGTACCGTATTGGGAAGGCGCGAAGCTCGTTGCAAGGCTGCGCTCGCTCAAGTCCGACAAGAATCCGCTGCTGTTGAAAGTGAATTTCGGCGCGGGCCACGGGGGCGCGTCGGGGCGCTACGACGCGCTCAAGGAAGTCGCGTTCAATTACGCGTTCCTTCTCTCGCAGATCGCTCCGTAAAGCATGTACCGGCCGGCCCACTTTCGCGAGGACGATACGGCGCGGATACACGCGGCGATGCGCGAGTATCCCTTCGCGACGCTCGTGACCTCCGGCCCGGACGGACCCGTCGCCAATCACGTGCCGATGCTTTTCGACGAAGCCCCCGAACCGAACGGGTCGCTCGTGTTTCACGTCGCGCGCGCCAATCCGGTCTGGCAGCACGCCGAGGGCACGGCGCTCGCAATTTTTCTCGGCCCGCATGCGTACGTCTCGCCGAACTATTATCCGAGCAAGCGCGACGGCGGCAAAGTGGTCCCGACCTGGAACTACCTCGCGGTACACGCACGCGGACCGCTCGAAGTCTTCGACGATCCGGCGCAGCTGCGCGCGCTCGTCGAACGGCTGACGGCGACGCACGAAGCGCCGCTGGCCGAGCAATGGCGCGTTTCCGACGCGCCTGACGATTTCGTCGCGAGCCAGTTGAAAGGCATCGTCGGTTTGCGCATGCGGATCGCACGGCTCGAAGGCAAATGGAAGATGGGCCAAAACCGTCCCGAGGCCGATCGCGAGGGCGCGACCGCAGCGCTCGCAAACTCGAAGCACGCGAGCGACCGGGCGGCTGCCGCCGCTATGCGCGCAGCGCTCGACCGCGCGCGTTCGCGACCTTAAAGCCTCATAAAGCTTTACGGGGCACAGCGATTCATAAGGATCGGCGTGCTAAGGTCGGCGCATGAAGAAACTCTTTTTCGCGCTCGCGTTCGGTGCGTCGCTCGCCCCGATCGCCGTTGCGGCACAACCCGGCCCCGGCGGGCCTCCGCCCGAAATGCGGGCCAAAATGGAAGCGATGCGCGCCGATACGAAGGCTACGGTTCAGAAAGCCCTCAGCGCGGATCACCAGTCGAAAATTCAAGCCGTCGTCGATCAGTTCAACACCGGCACCCTCGCACCCAAGGATGCGGTCGCGCAAATCGACGCCATCCTGACACCCGACGAAGCGAAGAGCGCCCTCGCCGCCGACATGGCGATGCGCGACAAAATGCGTGCGATGCGCGACCAAATGGGCGGACCGGGCGGCCCGATGGCTCAGGGCCCAAATGGTGGACCTCCGCACGGCGCACCTCCGAACGGTGGACCTCCGAACGGCACCTCGCCCAAGGGCGACGCGATGCGCGGGCCCGATGCCGGACGTTTCGTGTTGCAAATGTACGCCGACCCGCAGAAGCTGCGCGACGCGATGCGCGCACAACGCGACGGAGTGGACAAGCAACCCAAGTAACTCCTCCAACCTCTAAAAAACGGCCCGCTTCGCAGCGGGCCGTGTTTTTTTTCGTTCCTTAAGAGACTACTCGGTCAGGGCTTCCTTGACGATGCGCTCTTGTTCGACCGCGTGCGCGCCGCCGTAACCTTCGCTCGGGCTCGCGCGATATGGGCGGCCGACGTAGGCGACGTCGCCGAATTCTTTCGGCAAGCGTTCCAGTAAGCGGCGCCGCACGTGCGCGCGCGGCCCCATGTTCTTCGGCTCCTCTTGCACCCAGACCAACCGCTTGAGGTTCGGGTAGGACGCGAGCACGCTGAGGATCGCTTCGGTCGGGAGCGGCGAGAGCAACTCGATTCGCACGATCGCGGTGGCCGTCATCTTCGCGTAATCTTCGTGGCCGACGAGATCGTAGTAGACCTTGCCCGAACACATGATGAAGCGCTCGACCTTTTCGCGATCGTTCGCGAACTTCTCGTCGTTGATTACCGGCTGGAAACGGCCCGACGCCATCGCCTCGAGCGCGCCTCCGGCGGCCTTCATGCGCAGCAGGCTCTTAGGCGTAAAGATCACGAGCGGCAGCGCTTTGGGATTGCGTGCCTGATGGCGCAGCAAGTGGAAGTACTGCGTCGCATTCGAGCAATTGGCGACTTGCACGTTCCCCTCGGCGGATAACTGCAAGAAGCGCTCGATGCGCGCGCTCGAATGTTCGGGGCCGGCGCCCTCGTAGCCGTGCGGCAGCAAGAGTACGAGCCGCGATCGCTCGTCCCACTTCGCTTGGCCGGCGGCGATAAACTGATCGATAATGATCTGCGCGCCGTTCATGAAGTCGCCGAACTGCGCTTCCCACAGCACGAGCGCGTTCGGCGTCTCAACGCTGTAGCCGTATTCGAAGCCGAGGCAGGCGTATTCCGACAGCGGGCTGTTGTAGACTTCGAACGACGAAAGCGAGGTCGGCAGATGCTGGATCGGCGCGTAGGTCGCGTTCGATTTCGGATCGTGCAGGACGAGATGGCGATGGCTGAACGTTCCGCGCTGCGTGTCCTGACCGGTGAGGCGAATCGGCGTGCCTTCCGACAGCAGCGACGCAAACGAGAGCGCTTCGGAAAGCCCCCAGTCGGCCTCGCCTTCCTTGACGAAGCCCTCGCGACGGCGTTCCAGTTGCCGCAGCAATTTCGGGTGCGCGCTAAAGCCCTCGGGCAGCTTCAAGAGATCCGCATTCCATGCGAGCAGTTTGTCCTTGGGGACGCTCGTGTCGAGCCCGCCGAGCGCGACGCCGCTTGCGGTGGGCGCAACCGTTGCGGCGCCCGTCTGCCCTTTGCCCGCTTTGACGTTCTTGTGCGCTTCGGAGATGCGGGCGGAAGCGCTCGCAAGCATCGCGTTGACGTCGTCCGCCGTCACGACGCCTTGCGCCATCAGCTTCTGCGCGTACAGTTCGCGCACGGTCGGATGCGCCTTGATGCGCTCGTACATGTCGGGTTGCGTGTAGGCGGGCTCGTCGGCTTCATTGTGCCCGAACCGGCGATAGCCGATCGCGTCGATGATCGCGTCGCGACCGAAGCGGCGGCGGAAGTCCACCGCGAGCTGGACGGCCGCCATGCACGCCTCGACGTCGTCGGCATTGACGTGCACGATGGGCACGTCGAAGCCCTTGGCGAGATCCGAGGCATACCGCGTCGAACGCGCGTCGCGCGGATCGGTCGTGAAACCGACCTGATTGTTCGCGATGAAGTGGATGGTGCCGCCGGTCGCGTAGCCCGCGAGCGCCTGCAAATTCAAAACTTCGGCGACGACGCCTTGCGCGCTGAAGGCCGCGTCCCCGTGAATCAAGATCGGCGCAGCGCGGCGCAGGTCGAGCGCGGCTTGCGGCGTGTCTTGCCGCGTCTGCAGCGCGCGCGTACGGCCTTCGACGACCCCGTCCACCGCTTCGAGATGGCTGGGATTGCTCGCGAGCGCGACCGCGATTTCGTGGCCGTCGAGCGTCACGTACGTTCCTTCGGCACCGTGATGGTACTTCACGTCGCCGGTCACGTCGTCGTCGCCACCCTCGCCGCGGCGGTCGGCGGCATCGAATTCCGCGAGAATCTCGTCGTACGGCCGGTTGACGACGTGCGAGATCGTCGCGAGCCGCCCACGGTGCGCCATGCCGAGGACGGCTGTTCCGATGCCGTCGTCGGCAAATTCGGTCACGAGTTGCTCGAGCATCGGGATCATGACGTCGAGCCCTTCGATCGAAAACGTTTTCGCACCGAGGTACGTTTTGCGCAGGTACCGTTCGAACGTCTCGACCTTCGTAAGGCGATCGAGCACTTTGCGCGCGCGTTCGGCCGAAAGCGGCGCGACGTGCCGTCCCGACTCGATGTAGTCGCGCAGCCATTCGCGCTGCTCGATGTTCGCGATGTGCTCGACTTCGTACGCGATCGTCGAGCTGTACGCGCGCCGCAGCTCGCCGACGGTTTCGGCGAGGGTGCTGCCCTTCAGTTTCGTGCGCAAGATGGCGGCCGGCACCGCGGACATGATCGAAGGCGTCAAACCGTAGGCATGCGCGTCGAGCGACGGGTCGCCCGGGGGCTGCGCGCCCAGTGGATCGAGCGTCGCGGCCAAATGGCCGTGACGGCGATAAGCGGAAACCAGCGCCATGCCCGCCGCCACGGCCCGCAAGAGTTCGTCGGAATACGCTTCGACCTCGCGCGGTTCGCGGGGCCCGGCGTCGGTAACGGCGACCGGCGCGCTCGCGGCCGAGCGTGCGCCGTCGGTGCGCCCGGCCGCTACCCCGAGGCTTGCGAAGATGTCGTCGTAGAAGCGTTCGCCGCCGCCCAAGAGTTCGTCGACGCGTTTGAGGAATTCGCCCGACTGCGCGCCTTGGATGACGCGGTGATCGTACGTGCTCGTCAGCGTCATCGTTTTCTCGACGCCAAGTTGACGAAGCGCGGCTTCGTTCGCAAGCGCGAAGCCCGGCGGATACCCGATCGCTCCCGCGGCAACGATCGCGGCTTGCCCCGGCATCAAGCGCGGCACCGAGGCGACCGTGCCGATGCCGCCGGGATTCGTCAACGTGATGGAAGCGCCGGTCAAATCGTCGGCGGCGAGTTTGTTGTCGCGCGCCTTGGCGACCAACTCTTCATAGCGCGCGCGAAACGCCGCGAAATCGAGCGCGGCGGCGTCTTTGAGAACGGGGACGATCAAGAAGCGCGAGCCGTCTTTGCGCTGCGCATCCACGGCGAGGCCGAGGTGCACGCCGTTCTCCACTTTGAACGGGGCGTCGCCTTCGCGGCGAAACGACGTGACGATCGCGCGGTCGCGATCCGCCGCGCGCACGATCGCGTAGGCGATCACGTGCGTGTACGAAATCTTTTCGGAACGGCCGGCGGCCTTGAGGCCGGCATTCAGTTCGGCGCGTTTGCGCTCGAGCACGCCGACCTGAAGCGTACGGAAACTCGTCGCCGTCGGAATCGTGAGACTCGCCTCCATGTACCCGACGAGCGAGGCGGCGGGGCCCTTGAGCGGCACCGGCTTGGCGTCGGGCGCAAGAGGCGCCGGCGGCGCGGCCGCAGACGCCGTGGAAGCGGGCCGGGGCGACCCCGCAGCGGCGGCGCGTTGGACATCGTCGCGAACGACCAGCCCCTCGGGCCCCGAACCAGAAATGCTCGCCACGTCGAGGTGGTCGCGCTCCGCCAGACGGCGCGCGCGGTACGAAACCGCCCCGCCCGTTGGTGCGGCACCGTTGGGCGGCGGAGGCTTCGCCGCGCCGTTCGCGACGGGCTCGAGCACGGGCTGGGAAGCTGCCGGTGACGCAGCCCCGGCAGCCGGCTTTTCGGCCGACGTGTCGATCTCGGCGAGCGGCGCGCCCACGGCGACCGTGGCGCCCTCGGCGGCCAGCACGCTCTTCACGAGCCCCGCGGACGGCGAGGGCACTTCGACGTCGACCTTGTCGGTCGTCACGTCCACGAGGGTCGCGCCTTCTTCAATCCATTGACCGGGCTTGACGCGCCATTCGACAATCGACCCCTCGGTCACCGACTCGCCCATTTCGGGCAGGGTGACGCGGACGATCGTTTCAGGCACCGAGCGACTCCGGGATGTGCACGACGACTATCATTCTAACGCACAGGCCACAACCCGCCTGCACCATCGGTCGGCTGCGCGGACGCAAAACGGGGCCCGCCCTGCCGGACGAGCCCCTTGGTTGCCGTTGAGGCCTAGGTTACTTGATGTCGGCGCAGGAGGTGTAGACCGTGGGCTTGCCCATCTGGTGCATGTTGACCGCGAAGCCGCCCGAGAGGAGCGTTGCGATCGGCAACTTGAGCACGGTCGTTGAGCTGCCGTCCACCGCATCGCGCAGCGGGTACAAGACCTTGGCGTCGAGCCTCGCGCAGGGACCGATGTGGAAGTGCACGAGTTGAATTGCGGCCTCGGGCGCGTTCGCGACGTTGATCACGACGCGCGTCTGATCGCCGAGCGGCGTCAGCACGACCGAGCCGTTTTCGCCCGAACCGTTTTGCGCGGCCATAAAGAACACGCGCTGTCCGCCGGCGGCATCGGCCTGCGGTGCGAGCAACGCTGCCGCGCATAAAAGCGCCGCGGCTGCTAAAAATCGTTTCATCCGGGGGGCCCCCTTCAAGGGAAAAATGACAGGTCTGCCCCTGTTCGGGCCGAGTCCGCCGAACCGCCTTTTTTTGCCAGATTTCCTCAGGTCCCGTAAGAGGCGGGTCGCTTCGCGAACAGGGGCGCTCCGCTTTTCGGACAACTTGAGCGGCCACTGGAGGATTGCCGCTTGATGAAGCAATCGCGACGTTCTTTTCTCGCCTCTGCCGCGGCCGCGACCGGCGCGCTGGCAACCGGCGGCACGGCCTCCGCCGCGCCCGCCTTTATCGATTTGCCGATGGCAAACGGCCGGCGTCCGCTCGAAAAGTTTCCGCAAAAGCGCGAAATGATCGTTCAGGCCACGCGGCCGCCGATTCTCGAGACGCCGTTTAGCGTCTTCGACGGCAGCGAGCTGACGCCGAACGACGCCCACTACGTGCGCTGGCATCTTGCCGGAATTCCCGAATCGGTGGACGCTTCAACCTTTCAGTTGAAGGTCGGCGGCCTCGTCAACAAGTCGCTCTCGCTCAGCCTCGCGCAACTCGAACGCGACTTCCCGGCAACCGAGATCGTCGCCGTCAACGAGTGCTCAGGCAACAGTCGCGGTTACTTTTCGCCTCGCGTTCCCGGCGGCGAATGGTCGAACGGCGGCATGAGCAACGCACGCTGGCGCGGCGTGCGGCTCAAGGACATCCTCGCGAAAGCGGGCATCGCGAGCGGCGCGAAACAGGTGAGTTTCCACGGCCTCGATCGCGGCGTGATCCCGGCGACGCCGCAGTTTACGAAGGCGCTCGATATGGACGTGGCGGCCGGCGACGACGTCATCGTTGCCTACGCGATGAACGGCCAGCGGCTGCCGCTGCTCAACGGCTTTCCGCTCCGCTTGGTGGTCGCCGGCTGGTTTGCGACCTACTGGGTGAAGATGCTGAGCAACATCGATGTGATCGATCACGTCGAAGATAGCTTCTGGATGAAGACGGCCTACCGCATTCCCGACACGCCGGGCAACACGGTGACGCCGGATCAAACCGGATATCCGACGATTCCGATCAACAAACTGCGCGTCCGCTCGTTCATCACCAACGTGACCGACGGCGAAAGGCTGAAACCGGGTCCGCAACCGATCCGGGGCATCGCGTTCGATTCAGGCACCGGCATCAAGACGGTCGAGTTTTCTTCGGACGGCGGAACCACGTGGACGGCGGCGACGCTCGGACGCGATTTGGGCCGTTACAGTTTTCGGAAGTGGCAAACGACCTGGACGCCGTCGGGTCCGAACAAATTTACGCTCGCATGCCGCGCGGCGAGCAACGGCGGGGAGACGCAAAGCACGGTCGCCGTTTGGAATCCCTCGGGCTACCTTCGCAATAACATCGAGACCTATCAGGTGAACTTGTGATACGTCCGCTGATCGCTCCGGTCACGTTCTGCCTCGCGTTCGCGGCGCTGGTCGCGGGCGCCGTGGGTGCGCCCTCGGCGGCCCCCAAAGCCTCAGCCTCGCACGTCGTGTCGATCACGATGCCGGCTGCGGTCGTTGATTATAAACCCGGCGCCAACCTCGCGCTGGTGCAGGCGAACTGTGCGGTGTGCCACGGCGCGGACTACGTCTATAACCAGCCGCCGCTGACGAAAGCGCAGTGGACTGGCGAAGTCCTCAAGATGCGCAACGCCTACAAAGCGACGATTCCAGACGACGCGGTGGAGAAGATCGTCGAATACCTGATGGCGCAGAACGGCAAGGTCGCGAGCGCGCCGGCTCCAACCGCCGTCGTCGCGCAGAGCGCCACACCGGTACCGGCTCCCGCGGGCGCGGCCGCAGCGATCGTGCAGGCCAAAGGCTTCAAATTTCTGCCCGCGAGCCTGACGGTTGCGGCCGGTACGACCGTCACGTTCGTCAACGAGGACGAGGCGCAACACTCGTTCACTGCCGTTGACAAAACGAACGGCAAGCCCAATTTTGATTCCGGCGAGCTCAGCAAAGGCGGCAAGTGGACGCACGTCTTCGCGAAGGCGGGAACGTACGAGTATTTTTGCGACGACCATGCCTTCATGAAGGGCAAGATCGTCGTCACCGCACCCTCCAGCTAAGTCGAACGGCCGCGCGGTGACCGCGGCGATCCGCGAAGCGCACGCGCGCGACCTCGCGGCGATCTTGACGATCGCCTCGACGCTGCCGTGGGACAAGACGCGTTACCTGACCGACGCGCTCGCGAACGGGCACGCGTTCGTCGCCGAGGGCGAGGATGGCGTGGTTGCGTTCGCAGTGTGGAATCGCGAATTTTTCAGCCTGCCGTTCTTGTGGCTGGTCGTCACCGAGCCGCACCATCGCGGGTTCGGCATCGCAACGCGCTTGCTCGAAGAGTTCGAGCGGCGCGCCGGACCCGGACGCGTTTTTTCGTCCACGAACGCCAGCAACGCGACGATGCAGCGCATCTTCGAACGGTTCGGGTACGAGCGTTGCGGAGATCTCGACCTCGATCCCGGCGACCGCGAAATCTTCTACGTCAAAACGGCCCGCTCGTAGCGGCGGCTGCCGAACGCGCCGCCCGAAAAAACGAATGCCCAGGAAGGGACTCGAACCCCCACAGCCTTGCGGCCACTGGTACCTGAAACCAGCGCGTCTACCAATTCCGCCACCAGGGCAAGAGCGCGTCAGTTCGCCGCGCGGTGAGGCGACCCTTGACTATCGCACGTACGAAGCGCCGTTCACGTCCACCGTCGTGCCGCTGGCGTAATCCGCACCTCCGGACGCCAGGAACGCGACGATGGACGCCACTTCGGCCGGCGCGCCGACGCGCCGCGCCGGAATCTCCGCTTCGATCTCAGCTCG
The DNA here is from genome assembly GCA_014304965.1 of Vulcanimicrobiota bacterium. Lineage (GTDB taxonomy): Bacteria > Vulcanimicrobiota > Vulcanimicrobiia > Vulcanimicrobiales > Vulcanimicrobiaceae > Cryoxeromicrobium > Cryoxeromicrobium davisii. The sequence goes on from JACRTZ010000207.1 coordinate 33,481, forward strand.
TCGCACGGCGAGATCGGCGGCGGCCATGTCGGTCTCGATGAATCCCGGTGCGACCGCGAACGCGACGATTCCGTCGCGCGCGCAGCCGCGCGCGATCGACTTCGTCAGGTTGACGAGCGCCGCTTTGCTCGCGCCGTAATCGGCAAACGACAGTTCGCCCCGATGAGCCGCGCGCGATGCGACATTGACGATGCGGCCGCGCACGCCGCGCGCGTCCGGGGGCTGCGCGCGCATCGCGCGCATCGCCGCCCACGCGAGATCGGCGGCCCCGAACAGGTTCACGGCGAAGGTCCGTTCCCAGCCGCGATGCCAGCGTTCGAAATCGTCGCCGTCGAACGGATTTTCTTCGAACACGCCCGCGTTGTTCACGAGCACGTCGAGACCGCCGAGCCGCGCGACGCACTGCTCGAGCACGTTCGGCAGCGACCTCCACTCCACTAGGTCGCATCGTTGCGCGAAAACGCCCATGCCGAGTTCGTTCGCAATACGTTCCGCGCGGTCGCCCGCGTCGCGATACGTGAAGGCAACCGCAGCACCCGCAGCATGCAGGGCGCGCACGATCGCTTCGCCGATGCCGCGCGAGCCGCCGGTCACGATCGCCCGCAAACCCGGCGTCTCGATCACACGCGCACCGCCGCGATCGCGCGGCGCGCGAAAACCGCCGGAATCAACCCGACGAGCGAAAACGCCGCAAGCGCGAGCCATGCCGTTTGAAAGCCTGCAACGTCCACGATCTTTCCGAAGATCGGCGGCGCAACGACGCCGGCTGCGAACAGTCCGGTCAGCGCAACCCCGAGCGCGCTGCCCGCGCGTTCCGGGCCGCCGATTTCGACTTGCGCCGCCGAATGCACGCCATTCCATCCGGCCGCGGCAAATCCGAACACGAGCGCGAGCGGAAATATGATGAGGGCGGCGTGCGCGGGAACGAACGCAACGGTGAGCGCGGACCCCGAGACGAGCAGGCACGCGACCATCATCGGAGCGACGCGGTCGTTGTGAAAGATCCGGTCGCTAAGCGCCCCCCATCCGAGGCGGCCGAGACTCGCGCCGATTTGGGCGACGGCAATCGCGGCGCCCGCAACCGCGACGTGCACGCCGCCCACGCGCACGAGGTGCAATGGGAAGAACGCGACCATGCTCGACTGTCCCACGATCAGCACCATTCCCGTCACCATGACGAACATCAGCCGAGGATCGCGCGCGATGCCCACCATCGAGACGAGCAATTCGCGCACGCGCTTGGGAACGAGCGCCGCGTGATGTTCGGGAACGCGGTACCACTGCGCCGCGACGCCCGCGGTCGCGAGCGCGAGCACGCCTCCGGCAGCGAGGGCGAAGCCGTAGCCGTACGCGTTCGCCAAGCTCGGCAAGAGCAGCGCGCCGACGAAGCCGCCGAGGGGAACGCCCATCTGCCGAATGCCCATCGCAAGGCCGCGATCGTGCGTGAACCACAACAGGATCGCGCGGCCGCCGGCCGGCGTCGCCGCCGCATAACCGAGCCCCGTGATCGCCAAGCACCCGAGCAGCAGCCAATACGTATGAGTGACGGAGCAAAGAAAAAGCGAGAATCCGATCACGATCCCGCTGATCAAAATCATGCGGCGCTCGCCGTACGCGTCCACCGCCACGCCGGCAAGCGCCGTTGCGATCGCCGAGCCGAATAACATCGCGCCGACGAGCCAGCCGAATTGCGCGCTCGAAAGGCCGAGTGCTTGCGTGATCGCGGGCGCGAGCGTTCCGAGCCCTTGCTGAACGACCGAAGCGCCGAGTTGCGCGCCGGTAACGAGCGCGAGAATAGAGTAGCGCGCCCGCACCGACGGTAATTCCGGCACCGCGCTCACGATCGCTGCACGAGCGCGATGCCGAGCGCGATGGCGGCAAGGCCGACGGCATCGTGCCAACTGACGGGTTCGCGCAAGAACAGCGCGCTCAGGCCCAGGCCGAAGACCGGGGTCAAGTAATAAAACGCGCTGACGCGGCTCGCCTCGCCTTTGGTCAGCAGCCAAAACCAGATGAGCGAGGCGCCGACGCTGAGCACCAGCACCAGATACCAGAACGATGCGATCAACTCCGGCGTGAGCACGAGGCGGGGCGCGCCCGAAATCGCGGCCGCAAACGGCACCATCATGACCCCGGCGAAAAACATCTGCACGGCGGTGAGCGCGATCAGGCTCTGACCGCCGGCCGAGCGTTTGAACAAGAGGGTCGAAGCGACACCCGACAGCACGCCAGCAAACGCCAGCGCGACATCGAGCGGAAGCGCGCTCTGACTGCCGCCGCGGCCGAGCACGACGGCGGCGACGCCGCCGAAACCGAGCACGAGCCCGGCGACTTTCAAGCGCGTCAACCGCTCGCCGAGCAATCTCGGCGCAAGCAATCCGAGGACCAGCGGGTTCGTGCTCGCGAGAATGGCGCCCATGCCGGCCGACAAGCGGCGCATCGCCAGGTACGTGAGCCCGAGATACAGGGTGTTCGCGAGCAGGCCGAGCGCACAGGCCACGAACCATTCACGCGCGTTTGCCGGAAACGGCCGGCGCAACGCGATGGCCAAGACGGCGAGCAGAGTCCCCGCCGCCAAGAAACGCGCAACCAAAAACCACAGCGGCTGACTTTCGACCGAAGCGATCTTGCTCGGAACGTACGCCGACGCCCAGAGAAAAACGTAGAAGATCGCGATCGCCGCGGCGAGCCCGCCGCGTTCCGCCCGGCTCACAAGGGGCGCAACCCGGCCGGGTCCCGGCCGGTTTCAGCGTTCCTTCCATAGACCCGGCGTGCGGGTTGAAGTCATCCGCGACGGCGAAGTTCGCGGAATCGCCGTCGCTCACGGGCCGGCCGGCGGCGCTAACTAGAACGCCCGTCACTGCTTGCATTCACGCGGGGTGCCGAAAATACAAAGAGTATGGACGTCCTGATCATCGGTGCCACGGGGTACGTGGGCAGCGCAATCGACCGCGCGCTCACGGAGCGGGGCCATCGCACGATCGCGACGGCGCGCAGCGAGGTCGCGCGCGCAAAGCTCGAGGCCCGCGGCACGGCCGTCGTCTCGGCCGATGCCGGCAAGCCGCAGACGCTCACCGACCACGTCAAGACCGCCGACGCGGTCGTGTATTGCGTCTCGGCGACGGATCGCGATCCGTTCCAGGTGGACCTCGAAGCGATTCGTGCGATCGCCCGTGCGATGGCCGGAACCGAGCGAACGATGGTCTACGTGAGCGGCACGTGGGTCTACGGAACGACCGACGGAACCGCCGACGAAAGCGCGCCCTTGCAGCCGCCCGCGCTCGTCGCGCGCCGTCCCGAACTCGAGCGCATGGTGCTCAATATGGTTCGCATCGGCATTCGCGGACACGTCGTCCGGCCGGGCATCGTCTACGGCAACGGCGGCGGCATTCCGGCGATGTTCGTTCAATCCGCGCGCGAGCGTCAGGCGTCGTCCATCGTCGGCGACGGCACCAACCGCTGGGCGACGATCGACTGCGACGATCTCGGACGCCTGGTCGCAAGCGTCATCGAACGCGGCAAACCGGGCGCCGTGTACAACGCAGTCGGCGACGGAGCGTTCACGGTGCGCGAGATCGCCGAAGCGGCGAGCCGCGGCGCGGGCGCCGAAGGCCGGACGATCACGGTCGATCCCGACATTCTGGGACCCTTCGGAGCGTGTCTGACGCTCGATCAAAGCGTCAGCGCAACGCGAGCGAAGAACGATCTCGGCTGGAGTCCGAGCGCCGGCTCCATTCTCGAAGATATCGAACGCGGCTCGTACCGCGCTCAACTCGCAACGTAGCGCGGGAGGCGGGGCACGCCGCCTCCTCCAAACCTCCAGGCCGTGCGCGACCGGTACTTTGAAGACTGGGCGGTCGGTGAACGCCTCGAAACCGCGTCGGTCGTTCTTACGGAAGAGCAGATCGTCGCCTTTGCGCGCGAATTCGATCCGCAGCCGTTTCACGTTGACCCGGACGCGGCCGGCGCGTCCATGTTCGGCCGCCTGATCGCGAGCGGCTGGCACACCACCGCGGTGACGATGCGTCTGCTCGTCGATAGCGGCCTGTTCGGCGTGCGCGGCGCGGTCGGTCTCGGCGTGGACGGCTTGCGCTGGACGAAGCCCGTCTACCCCGGCGACACGCTCAGCGTCGTAGCCGAAGTCCTCGAGAAGCGCGCGACGCCCGACAAACCAAGCGGCGTGCTCCACGTGCGCATGACCACGCGCAACCAGCGCGGAGAAGACGTCATGACGCAGACCGCCGCGATCCTCGCATTGCGCCGCGAGTTCGCCCAGCCATGATGACCGTTGCGACCTCGAACGGACACGTCAATGGAGCGGCGCACTACCGCCCGAACCGTCGCGGTGCCGTCCTCGTCACGGGCGCGTCCAGCGGCATAGGATTTGCCACCGCGCTGCGGCTCGCGCGTCACGGAACGACCGTCTTCGCGGGCATCCGCCGCCAAGCCGACGGCGAGGCGCTGTTGCGCGACGGCGGCGGCAACGTTCGCCCGATGCTGATCGACGTCGCCGATCGCGGCTCGCTGGTGCGCGCGCGCGCCAAAATCGAGACGTTGACGGAGTTTCGGCTCGACGCGCTCGTCAACAACGCCGGCATCGCGCTCGGCGGACCGCTAGAACTGATACCGATGGACGCGCTGCGCCGGCAATTCGAAGTCAATTTTTTCGGCGCCATCGCCGCGATTCAAACCTTCTTACCGCTCTTGCGCGAAAGCGGCGGCCGAATCGTGAACGTCAGTTCGATTTCCGGAAAGTTCGCAACGCCGTTCATCGGGCCGTACGCCGCTTCGAAATTCGCGCTCGAAGCCGCCAGCGACGCGCTGCGCCTCGAATTGCGCCCGTTCGGCATCTTCGTGTCGCTCGTCGAACCGGGCTCGGTCAGGACGCCGATCTGGAAACGATCCAGCGATGCGAGCTTGCGCGTCATCGGAGAATCGCCGCCCGAGGCGCGCGCGCCGTACGCCGCCATGCTGCGTGCGATGGCGGGCCTCGCTGAAAAGATGGAACGCGGCGGCGTCGAGCCCGAGCGCGTGGCCGCCGTCATCGAGCGCGCGTTGACGTCGGCGCGGCCGCGGGCGCGCTACCTCGTGGGCGCCGATGCGCGGCTTCGCCTGCTGATCGCGCGGGTGCCGGAGTTTCTGCGCGATCGTTTGATTCTGGCCGCGCTCGGCGCCGCCGTACCGCCCGGATCCGCCGTGCCCGAAACCCGCTAACCGTGTTCGCGCGCCTGCTGCCGATCCTGGGCATCACGTTCATCGACATTTTGGGGTTCTCGATCCTGATCCCCATCTTGCCGTACTACGTGCTCCATTTCGGCGCGCCCGATTGGCAAGTCGGCGCGCTGTTCGCGACGTTCGCCTTCTGTCAGTTTATCGGCGGACCGATCTGGGGCAACGTCAGCGACCGGATCGGGCGCAAGGCCGTTTTGATCATCAGTCAAATCGGTGCGACGATCGGGTGGGCGATGCTCGCCTTCGCGCCCACGCTCTTTTGGGTGTTCGTCGCGCGCGTCATCGAAGGGTTCTCGGGCGGCAACATCAGCGTCACGCAGGCCTACGTCGCGGATCGCGTCGAGCCCGAGCAGCGGCCGCGCGCTTTTGCGTACGTCGGCGCGGCGTTCAGTGCCGGGCTCGTGTTCGGACCGGCGGCCGGCGGACTCTTGCTCGAGCATTTCGGCTACGCAACGCCGTTCTTGCTTGCGGCCGGTCTGCAAGTCGTCACCTTACTACTGACGATTTTCTTCTTGCCGGAGACCGTCGCGGCGCATTCGAAGAAGCAAGAGACCGCGACGTTCCGCGACATCCTCCGGTATTTCCGCGAACCGCGCATCGCGCCGACGCTCGCCCAGAAACTTGCCTATTCGCTCGGACTCTACGCGTGGTTCGCCGCCTTCGCATTGTTTCTCAAAGCGGTCTTGCACTTCGGTCCGACCAGCACGAGTTACGCCTTCTCGGCGTTCGGCGTGATCAGCGTCGTGATGCAACTCTTTGCGGTCGGCCGCATCGTCGGCGGCGCCACCACGGGGCTCGGCGTACGCCGCGCCTCCAATCTCGGCTTCTTCCTGGGTTGTCTGTTCTTCGTGATCGTCCCGTTCGTGAGTAGTTTCACGGCCTTGATGCTCACCATGCTACTGTTCTCGGCCACGCTTGCGCTTTCGAACGCGACCTTGCCCGAGCTCTTGACGGCGGCGGTTCCCGAGCACGTCCGAGGCACGGTGCTCGGCGTCGGAAGCTCGCTCGAATCCATCTCGGGCTCGATCATGCCGATCGTCTCGACCGCAATCCTCGCCGTCTATGGGCCCAGTTGGGCCGGCGCCCTCTCGGCGTTCTTCGTCTTCATCGCACTGGGCATCGGGCTCGTCATGCAACGTCGCGAGCGGGGCAATCCGCCGGCCGGCGAGGCAAGCGCATCTTCATAGGCTCTCCGCGGGGGCAACGTCTCCGCGCGCTTTCAACGGAAAGCGGGGCGCTCGGCCAGAAAGCACCGGCGTGAACGTGCTCGACCGTTTAGAGACGACGTTGCGCGTCCGTGGGGGCAACACGCTCGTCGGCAGCGTCGAGACCCACGGAGCCAAGCACGCCGCCTTACCGATCATGGCCGCGGCGTTGCTTTCGAAGTCGCCGGTGACGATCAAGCGTGTTCCGCGCATTACCGACGTGTCGGTGATGTGTTCGCTGCTGGAAGCGCTCGGAGCGCGGCTGTCGTACGACGGCCCCTCGACGGTCACGATCGACGCCTCGAACGTCGCATCGAATCGCGCACCGTACACCCTCGTACGAAAGCTGGCGGCGTCCTTCGATCTGGTCGGACCGCTGCTCGCCCGCTTCGGCCGCGCCGAAGTTCCGCTTCCCGGCGGCTGCATCTTGGGCACGCGCGCGACCGACATGCACGAACAAGCCTTTCGCGCGCTCGACGCGGTCGTTTCCAACGAACACGGTTACCTGATCGCCGAAGCGCGCAACGGACGTTTGCGCGGCGGGAAGGTCGAATTTCGGATGCCGAGCGTCGGCGCGACGAAGAACGCGCTGCTGGCGTCGGTGCTCGCCAAGGGCACCAGCACGCTCGTCAACGTTTCGATGGAGCCCGAGGTCGTCGATCTCGCGCACTTCTTGATCGCGATGGGCGCGAAGATCGCCGGTCACGGCGGCGACACGATCGTCGTCGACGGCGTGGACGAAATGCACGGCGTCGAATACGAGATCATTCCCGACCGAATCGTCGCGGGCACGATGCTGCTCGCGGGCGCCGCGACGCGCGGCGACGTGACCGTCAAGCGCTGCTGCCCGCACCACCTCGACGCCGTCATGCTCAAGCTGGTCGAGTGCGGGGTCAAAGTGACCAACGGCGACGATTGGATTCGCGTTCAAGCCGAGAACGTAACGGGAGGCACCGACATCCTGACGGCGCCCTATCCCGGTTTTCCGACGGATTTGCAACCGCCGATGCTGAGCTTTTTCTGCACCGCGCCGGGCACGAGCGTCGTCGAAGAAGCGATCTTCAACGCGCGCTTTTCATACGTTAACGAACTCGCGCGCATGGGCGCCGACGTCCGCGTCGCAATGGAGAACAATACGGCTCTGGTCAAAGGCGGTTCGCCGCTGTCCGGCGCTCCGGTCGAGGCCCCGGACATTCGCGCGGGCGCGGCACTCGTCGTCGCCGGACTCGCCGCCCAAGGTGAGACCGAGATCATCGGTCTGGAATACATCGACCGCGGTTACGAGCGGATCGAAGAACTGCTTTCGGCCCTCGGCGGCCAAGTCCAACGCTCGAGCGGCATCGCGCCCTTGCTGGAGCCTATCGGGACGTTTGAAACGACCGCCTATCCAAAGGTGCTTTAGGGCCTAGCGGTAACTCAAGTACGCCGCGCGCGACGTTCGCGCCGCGGCAGTTTTCGGGAGACGGGACACTGGATATCGGGATCGACCTCGGGACGGCCAACGTTTTGGTCTACGTTCGAGGCAAAGGCATCGTTTTGCGCGAGCCGTCGGTGGTCGCAAAGGACGTGCGTACCAACAAGACGCTTGCCGTCGGCGAAGAGGCGCGCCAGATGCTCGGCCGCACGCCCAGCAACATTCAAGCCATCCGTCCGCTGCGCGACGGCGTGATCGCCGACTTCGAAGTAACCGAGGCGATGCTGCACTACTTCATCAAGAAAGTAACGCGCGACCGCTCCTTCTTCGAAATGCTCTTTCAACCCAAGCCTTCCGTCGTGATCTGCGTTCCCGCCGAGATTACCAGCGTCGAAGAACGCGCCGTGCGCGATGCAGCCA
>JACRTZ010000222.1 GCA_014304965.1 Vulcanimicrobiota bacterium
GGCTGGAGGCGTACGGCGAAACGCGCCTTACGAAAAAGGATATAGCTAGGGCGCGTAAGATCGTCGCCGAGAATTACGATCGCTTATTGAAGATGTGGAACGACCTTGTCGAAAGTTAAGCGGCCCGCTGCAGTCAAAGCCTCAAAGTTGCCGAGGCTTTCACCGTTAACCAATGCGGCGTATAAGCGCATGTTCGCTGAAGGACAAGCGACGCCGGACTCTCCATCCGCATTGGTCGCGGCCTCGTACGATGAGACGCGCGACGTCTTGACCTTTGATTTTTATAACGGACGCATCGAGCTGGCGCGAAAAACGATCTGGGAGGTTCGCGATGCCGACCCCACGCAATTGCGGGAGATCGACGTGCAGCCCGACCGGCACGGTATCAGCATCGATGCGCTCGACGTAGACATCTGGGTTCCGGGATTGATTGCAGAGGAGTTTGGCTTCTTGTTTGCGCGCGCAAACGGCTGCAAAGCCAAGGGCCACACGAGCGAGAAGAAAGCGCGCGCGTCGGCACTCAACGGTCGCTTAGGCGGCCGGCCGAAGACGAAAAAAGCGAACAGCGGGCGCGCCTAGCCGAAAGAGGGCACTAACCGTGCCGTGCGGTGGTCGCGCGGATTCTCCCTCATCGAAGTGCTCTTGGCCCTCGGGCTCACGCTGGCGGCCGGCGTCGCGGTCACGCGCGGGCTGGGCGCGGGAGTTCGCGCGACCGCAACCTTCTCCGAGCGGGCCGCCGCCGCGGCGACGATCGTGGAAACGGTCGAGCGCCTCGACGCGGAGGCGCATCGCTCGGCGGCGATTTTCACGCCCGCGCGCGACGTGCTCGGGAATTCGAATTGCGATTCGGGGGGCGGATGTCGCGAGGTGGATTTCTTCACGCGCGACGCGCGCAACGTCGCGCGCTTTCGCGCCTACCGGTTCGACGCGGCCGCGCAAACGCTGCAGGCGTACGATTACGACGATCGCACGGCGAACGGCGCCACGAACGTGCGCGCGAGCGGCACGCCGCTGACGCGGATCGAGACGTTTTCGGCCGTGCGAACGCCGATCTCGAAGGTCGCCATTCCGATGCTCGGCGGCTACACACCGCGCGACATCGAGGTGCCGCTCGGGTATCCCGACGTTGTGGGCGGGAACGCCATCGTCGTCGTGTCCGCCGGCAATGCCGCCTTGACGCTCAAACACGACCTGCTGACCCGCTTCGCACCGACGGGCTTCGGCGTGATCGTCGCAACCTTCACGCCCGGTCCCGCCACCACGCCCGCTTCGGCGCCGTCCCCGCCCGCGAACGCGACCACCGGGATCGTGCGAAATTACGTCGCTAGCACGGCGTGGCTCATCGGCCCGTGCGTCAACGTTCCGCCGGTCACTCCCGGCTGCGGCGCGAGCGACGATGTCAGCCGCGTGCGCGAGCAAAACGGCGCCGATGTCGGCCCGGGCGGCACGCTCGTCGCACCGCTCGGCTCGCAGATCGTCGCCGCGGGCATATGCGGCGCCTCGACGAGCATTTTCGGCGCGCACGATCCGACCGGCGCGCAGTTTGCAAAAGTCGTCGCGGGCGGTGCGACGGAGTACTGGACGATCGGCGGCGACGGATCGTACGTCGCGCCGTCCGGAGCGCTCGCGCTCGACAAACCGGGCGATCCCAACCCGTTTGCAACGATCGTGCGCAACGGCCCGGGCTGGTCGTATCTGACGACCTATCAACTGTGGTGTTGAGCCGCGGCCAAACGCTCGTCGAAGCGCTGCTCGCGATGGCGGTGCTCGCGGCCGCGCTCGGGCTGATCGCGAGCGCGCTCGCGCGCGCGTCCGCCTCGGAACGCGCGCAGACGCCGGCGAATCGCATCGCGCTCGAAGCGGCGACGAATGCGGGCACCGAGGCCATTGCCGCGACGGAGTTCGATGCGACGGCGCTTTCCAAAATCGCGAACGCGCGTTGGACATCGCGCGACGGCATCGCGCTCGACGCGGTCGTCGCGCCGGCAGGGGATGCGCGCAAGGTCGTCCTGCGCTTCGTTGACGCGAACGGCGCCCGCCGCGAGCTTCCGGTCACGTTGCGTCAACTCGCCCTGCCGCCCGACGCGCTCGTGGACCTGACCGCACCGGGCCGGTAGCGATGTATCTTCAGGCGTTGATGTCGCTCGTCGCGATCGCAGCCCTCGCCACCGCCTGGCTCGATGCAAACGCGCTGACCGTGCGCGCGCAGGCGCGGCATACGGCGGCGCGCTACGCCGCGCTCGGTCTCGAACGCGCCCAGCAGGAGTTGATCGCGTCGCTCGGGGCGCAGATCGCCGGCGGCGTCTTCGCGAACTTCAGCGAACCGCAAGCGCCGCCGCCGCAGCCGGCGTGCGCTTCGCCGCAAACGGCGGGCACGGGCGTTTGTCCGTTGCAGATAACCGTGAGCGTTTCGCTCGACGGGCAATCGTCCTCAAGCGACGGCGCGCCGAACGTGACGGCCGCGAGCGCACAGCGGCAAACGCTCGTTGCCGAGACGCGCGTTGCCGCGACGCTTCGCGCTTCGGTACGAAACTTCGGCGGCGAGGTGCTCGCGACGGCGACGCGCCGGGTCGTCGCGCGAACCTTCGGCGTGCCGCCCTATGCGGCAATTTCGTCGGCCGACGAAGCCGCGCCGCAGGCGTCTCCCAATGCGGATTTCGCAGGGACGTGCGACGGAAGCACGTGCGGCGCCGACAATCGCATTCGGGCCTTTGCACGCTGCGATGATCCGACGCGCAGCGGACGCTGCGCGGGCGTGCCGCTGCAGCCTGTTGATGACTTCCGGTCGCCCGCGTGGCGCGACGGCGGCGCGCAGACGAGCGGCTGGAGCCGCTAAGTGACCGGGGGCCAAAGTGGGCGAGGGCAAACCTTGCTCGAAACGGTGCTGGTCGCCGGGATTTTTGCGCTGTCGTTTGCAGTCGTGGTCGTCACGCTGCACCCGGCCTCCACCGCGGTGCCGGCCGCTCGGGCGGTTCTGACCGCGATGGTCGAGACGGCCCGTTCGCTCGCCGCCTCGTCTGGCGACGGCGCGACCCTCCTTATAGAAGAGGGCGAACCAGGCACGACCCGGCTGCGGCTCTTCCCCGGCCGGCCGCGGACCGGCGGCTCGTTCGACGCGACTGTGCCGCCGTACCGGAGCGCGACCGTGGCCGGGCCGATCTCCTCAGCGCTCGGACCCCTGCCGCTCGCGATCTTCATTGGAACGGCCGGCACGTGGTCGGCGGCCGTCTGGTCGCCGCGCGACGGGACGCTCGACGCCGAGCCGGCCTGCACCGATCTCATCCTCGCGATCGGAGGGTCCCGGCGACCGGGCTTTGCGCTCCATTGCGGGGAGGCGCGAATTGTCGGCTCGGGCGCTTGATGTATATATGAACGATATATATACTCAACCCATGACCAGAATCTCCATGCTCGTCCCAGAGGCCGACCTGGCGCTGATCGATGCCGTCGCCGAGCCTAATCGGACCGCGTTCATGCTCGCTGCGGCGAAGGCTGCTGCGCTACGAGTGCAGCGGAAGCGTGAGGACATTGAGATTGCGCGCATCTTGGATGAGCAAGTCGACCAAGACCGTGAGCTGATGGCCGAATTTGCTTGCACGTCGGCTGACGGTCTCGACGAACGGGACGATCTGTGAACCGCGGCGAGATTTTTTTCTTCGACCTCGAGCCTACCGTGGGAAGCGAGACGCGAAAAATCCGTCCATGCATTGTCGTCCACCGCGACGTGCGAGAAGACCGTTCGCCCACGACAATCGTCTGCCCAATATCCGACGCGCGAGATCGCCCGGGAGATGTACTCAACCCATTTATCCCGGCTGGTATCGCAGGTCTCGGTAAGAATAGTCGTGTCATATGCAATCAAGTACGGGCGCTCGATAAAATGCGCGTAACGAGCGAAGCGCTCGGTCGCGTCCCCTCGGCAATCATGGCCGAAATAGAGCGCGGCTTACGGGCGATCCTGGATCTCTAGTCGAGGCCGAAATCGAGGCAGCACGTCCGCGGAGCCCGAATCGAAATTCACGATGAATCGCTCGCGGTTAGGCCTCTTTATTGCACTCGGCGCGGGCATCGGTACAGCCTTGGGCGCAGCCTCGCACAACGTCGCGATCGGCCTGGCGTTGGGGGTGGCGTTCGGGGTCGCAGCCGGCGCCGCCGCGGACCGGGTGCGCGACCACTCCCGCTAGGACTCCCGGACCTAAGACTCCCGTGTTTGACATTGCTTTGAGGGGTTGGTATCCTAGCCAGGTTGTGGTCCTGGCCGCGGCGCGTCTTTTCGCGTGCGCGGCGAGAGAACAAACATGAACGCCTGGCCCCGAGGACTAGAACCATATGAAAAACATCATCGGCCGGAAGGTCGGGATGACGAGCGTCTTCACCGAGGATGGAAGGTCTGTGCCCGTGACCGTGATCGCGGCCGGCCCCTGCACGGTCTTAGAACGGAAGACGATCGGCAAGCACGGCTACGAAGCAGTCGCCCTCGCCTTTGAGGACGCCAAGCGTTCACGCACCAACAAGCCGAGCGCGGGCCGCTTCAAGCAGGCGGGCTTCGAACCCAAGCGCGTGATTCGCGAATTTCGCCGCGGCCTCGATGCCGACGGCCTCGAGACCGGCGCCAGCGTCACCGTGGATTCGTTCGTACCCGGCGATTTCGTGGACGTCATGGGGATTTCCAAGGGCAAGGGGTTCGCCGGTGGCATCAAGCGGCACAATTTTCGCGGCGGCGGACGCAGCCACGGCTCGATGATCCATCGCCAGCCCGCCTCGAACGGCGACACCAACGCCGGCCACACGTCGCGCGGCAGCCGCCGTCCCGGCCACATGGGCGTAGATCGCATCACCCATCAAAATCTCGAAGTCGTGCGCGCCGACAACGAGCGCAACGTGCTGCTCGTGCGCGGACCGGTTCCCGGCGCCGTCAACGGCCTCGTGATCGTGACGTCCGCCGTCCGGCCGCCCAAGCGCAGCCTCAAGAAAGCGGAGGCCGCGAAGTAAATGCCGTCCGTCATCGACTCCAAAGGCGCGACCCTGCGTCAAGAAGACGTGCCTGCCGCATTTACCGGCGACCACGGCTCCAAACGCAATGCGATGTTCCGCGCCGTATTTCGCGAGCTGGCCAACCCGCGCGCCGGAACCGCTTCGACCAAGAAGCGCGACGACGTTTCGGGCGGCGGTCGCAAGCCGTGGCGTCAAAAGGGCACCGGCCGCGCGCGCCAAGGCTCGATTCGCTCGCCGCAATGGCGCAGCGGCGGCGTCGTGTTCGGCCCGCAGCCGCGCAGCTACATCACCTCGCTCAATAAGAAAGAACGCAAGGCCGCGTTACGGGCCGCGCTCGCCGATCGTTTTGCGAGCGACTGCGTCACCATTCTCGCGACCGACGACTTCGATCTCGAGAAGACGCGCGACTTGATCGCGCTCTTGTTCGGCACGAGCAAAGCGGCCAAGACCGGTCCGCGCACGCTCGTCGTGCACGCCGCGACCGAAACCGGCGGCGTCGGTTTGCGCCTCAACCGCGCCGGCGGCAACATCAAGCGCGTCGGCATCACGCACACGGGCGCGCTCGACGTCAAAGACGTGCTCGGCTACGCTCGGCTCGTTCTCACCGCCGCAGCCTTCGAAGAGCTCGGCAACGCCTTCGCGCCCGCCAAGAAGGAAAGCGCTTAACAGATGCTCGCGAGAGATGTCATCGTCGCGCCGCTCATCACCGAAAAGTCCATGAGCGGCACCGTGAACCAGCAGTTCTCATTTGAAGTGCACCGCAACGCGACCAAGACGCAGATCCGTCAAGCAGTCGAAGAGATCTTCAAGGTCAACGTGATCAAGATCAACACGACCAACGTCCTCGGCAAGCGCAAGAACTTCGCGCGCCGCGGCGTGCGCACGTCCGGCAAGCAGTCGGATTGGAAGAAAGCCGTCGTCACTCTGAAGCCGGGTCAAAAAATCGAATTGGGCGGCTTGAATTACTTTGAGCAATAAATCATGCCAGTAAAACGCTATAACCCGACCTCGGCCGGCCAGCGCTTCATCACGACGATCGACATGTCCGATCTCACGAAGAAGGCGCCGGAACGTTCGCTCGTCGAGGTCAAGAAGAAGCACTCCGGCCGCAACAACAACGGGCACATCACGGTCCGTCATAAGGGCGGCGGGACGCGCCGGCAGTACCGGCTGATCGATTTCAAGCGCACCAAGGACGGCATTCCGGCCAAGGTCGCGGCGATCGAGTACGATCCCAATCGCTCGGCCCGCATCGCGCTGCTGCATTACCGCGACGGCGAGAAGCGCTATATTCTCGCGCCGGTCGGCCTCAAAGTCGGCGACGTGATCGAATCGGGACCCGCTGCCGACATCAAGACCGGCAACGCGCTGCCGATTGCGAGCATTCCGCTCGGCAGCGTCATCCATAATGTGGAACTGCGACCCGGCGAGGGCGGCAAACTCGTTCGCTCGGCCGGTTCGTCCGCGCAGCTGATGGCCAAAGAAGGCGACTACGCGCAAGTCCGCATGCCGTCGGGCGAAGTGCGCAAGATCGCGATGGTCTGCCGCGCCACGATCGGCCAACTCGGCAACATCGACCACGAAAACGTCGTCATCGGCAAAGCCGGCCGCATCCGTCACATGGGCAAGCGCCCGTCGGTGCGCGGCATCGCGATGAACCCGGTGGACCATCCGCACGGCGGCGGCGAAGCGCGCTCGACTTCCGGCCGCCCGCCCACCACGCCCTGGGGTCAGATGACGATGGGCAAAAAGACGCGGCGCAACAAGCGCACCACCAAGATGATCGTCCGCAAACGGAGTGCGAAGTAATGGGCCGTTCTCTCAAAAAGGGTCCGTTCGTCGCGGATCACTTGATCGCCAAGATCGAGAAACTCAACGCGTCGCGCGAGAAGCGCGTCGTCAAGACGTGGTCGCGCTCGAGCACGATCGTGCCGCTGATGGTCGGTCACACGATCTCGGTGCACAACGGCAAGGCGCACGTCCCGGTCTTCGTCACCGAAAATATGGTCGGGCACAAACTCGGTGAGTTCGCGCCGACCCGGCTCTTCCGCGGTCATGCCGGCGAAAAAGCGGCGGTGAAAGCCTGATGGCCGACACGCAAACCGCCGAGCGCACCCAAGCGCTCGCCCACCTCAAGTTTGCACGGGTCGGCCCGCGCAAGTTGCGGCGTGTCGCCGACGCCATTCGCGGCAAGACCGTTCGCGAGGCGCTCATTCTGCTGAAGTTTTCCGGCGTGTTCGCATCCGAGCCGCTCGAGAAATTGCTGCGCAGCGCCGTCGCCAACGCCGAGAACAATCACAACATGGCGACCGACGACCTGTACGTTTCGAAGATCACCGTGGACAGCGGCCCGGGCGGCGGCTTCACCAAGCGCCTCGACCCGCGCGCGCAAGGCCGCGCGGCCTTCAAACGCAAGCGCATGTCGCACGTGACGATCGCCGTCAGTGGAACGCCGCCCAAGAAAGCGCCGCGTCAACGCGCCGGCGCTTCGATCGCGATGTCCACGCGCGAAACGCGCCGCGCGGCCGCCGCAACCCCTGCTAAGACGTCGGGCGCCAAGAAATCCGGGGGCGCCAAGAAGGCGTCGTCCACCAAAAAGAAATCGGCTGCCGCGGGAGCTTCGAAGTAACCATGGGTCAAAAAATCAATCCGGTCGGACTGCGGCTCGGAATCACCCGCACTTGGGACAGCCGCTGGTTCGAGAAGAAGAACTACAAGATCTGGCTGCACGAAGATGCGGCGATCCGCAAGTTCTTCGGACGCTTGACGCGCGCCGCCGCCATTTCCAAAGTCGAAATCGAGCGCCGCGCCAACCAGGCGCGCGTGATCGTGCACACGGGCAAGCCCGGCATCATCATCGGCAAGCGCGGCGTCGGCATCGAAGACATCCGCCGCAGCCTCGAACGCCTCACGCAGAAGAACGTGCAAGTCAACGTCGTCGAGATCAAGCACCCCGAACTCGATGCGCGTCTCGTCGGCCAGAATATCGTGGATCAGCTCGAGAAGCGGATCGCGTTCCGCCGCGCCATGAAGCAGGCGATCATGCGCACGATGAAAGCCGGCGGCCGCGGCGTGAAGGTCATGGTTTCCGGACGCCTCGGCGGCGCGGAAATCGCGCGCACCGAGCAAAATCATGACGGGAAAGTTCCGCTGCACACGCTGCGGGCCGACATCGACTACGCGCACGTCGAAGCGTTCACGACCTTCGGGCGCATCGGCGTCAAGGTGTGGA
>JACRTZ010000218.1 GCA_014304965.1 Vulcanimicrobiota bacterium
CACCAATTCATCCCGAGCGCGATCATCCCGCTCGCGAGCGAATACGTCGGCAGGCACAGGCACATGCCCACCCAGAGCGAGGCAAACTTGGAACCCGGCCACGAATGTTCGGCCAGCGTGCACGGCCGTAAGTCGTCGTTCCACATCTCGCGATTTTGCGTGAGACGCCCCGCGGCGCCCGCGGTCAGCACCACGACGTCGCCTGCCCGCACCTGGGTCGGCGCCGTCAATGCCACTACGAAACCACCATGTCGCCGTAGCTTTCGGGACGCCGGTCGCGGTAGAACTGCCAGGTGTTGCGGACCTCACGAATCACGTCGCGGTCCATCACGCCGATGACGATCTCGTCTTTGTCGCGACTGCCCATCGCAACGAATTGTCCGCGGGGGTCAACCAAATACGACTGCCCGTAAAATTCGCCCATGTTCCAGGGGGGCTCGAAGCCGACGCGATTGATCGCCCCGACGTAATAGCCGTTCGCAACAGCGTGGGCGGGCTGTTCGAGTTTCCAGAGGTATTCCGACAAGCCGGCGACCGTGGCCGACGGATTGAATACGATCTCCGCGCCATGCAAACCGAGCATGCGGGCGCCTTCGGGAAAATGCCGGTCGTAACAAATGTACACGCCAACCTTGGCAAAGGCCGTGTCGAACACCGGATATCCGAGGTTACCGGGCCGAAAATAGTACTTCTCCCAGAAGCCGCATCCCGGCGGGCCGGCCTGCACTTGCGGGATGTGGTGCTTGCGGTACTTGCCGAGATACGTGCCGTCTGCGTCGATGACGGCGGCGGTATTGTAATACACACCGCTCTGCTCTTCTTCGTACATCGGCACGACGAGCACGATCCCGAGTTCATTGGCGAGGTCTTGCATCAAGCGCGTGGTCGGTCCGTCGGGAATCGCCTCGACCGAGTCGTACCACTTCGTCGTTTGCTCGGTACAGAAGTACGGGCCGTAAAAGACTTCTTGCAGACAGACGATCTGCGCGCCTCGGGCCTTCGCCTCGCGAATCATCTTGACGTGCTTGTCGATCGAAATCATCTTGTGTTCGGCAATCGGGCGATCGCCCGCAACGTCGTGATGCGCTTGAATCAGACCGATCGTGACCTGGGAATCCAAACGAAACTCCTACAACTGGACGGGGAAGAATTTTGCGGCGCGCTGGAAGGTCCCGTGACCCTTGCGCCCCGTGAAGGTGTCACCCTCGGCGACCTTGAGACCGCGGGAAAACACGAAGCGCGGGCGGCCGGTGATCTTCATGCCTTCGAATACGTTGTTATCGACGTTCATGTGATGCGTTTTCGCGGAAATCGTGCGCGCGGTATTCGGATCCCACACGAGCACATCGGCATCGCTGCCGACCGCGATCGTCCCCTTGCGCGGAAAGAGTCCGAACAGCTTCGCCGGATTCGTGGACGAAAGAGCGACGAATTGGTTCGGCCCCATTAGCCCGCCGTTCACGCCGACTTCCCACAGAATCGCCAACCGGTCCTCGATCGTCGGCGCGCCGTTCGGGATTTTTGAGAAGTCGTCTTTGCCGAGTTCTTTCTGTCCGCACAGATTGAACGAGCAATGATCGGATCCAAAGGAGTGCAGCTCCATGTTCTTGAGTTTGCGCAGCAGCACGCCTTGGTTCCATTTGTCTCGGATCGGGGGCGACAGCACGTATTTCGCGCCTTCGAAATTGGGGCGCTCGTAATCGCTGAAATCGCAGACGAGATATTGCGGGCACGTCTCGCCGTAGATCGCGAGGCCGCGCTTACGGCCGTCGCTAATCGCGTCGGCCGCCATCGCGCTCGATACGTGCACGACGTAGAGCGGCGCGTTCGCGATTTCCGCCAGACGAATCGCACGATGCGTCGCCTCGCCTTCGCATTCGACCGGGCGCGTCAGGGCGTGCCACTTCGGCTCGGTGAGGCCCGCGTCGCGCGCCTGCTTCGTGATGACTTCGATCACGTCGCCGTTCTCGGCGTGCACCTGAACGAGGCCGCCGTGCTTTGCGCACTGCTGCAGCGTCTTGAAGATCGTTTCGTCGTCCACTTGCAAGACGTGCTTGTAGGCCATGAACACTTTGAACGAGTTGACGCCTTGCTCGGCGATGATCCTTGGAATCTCCGCCATCGTCTCGTCGCGCCCGTCGGCGATCGTCAAGTGGAAGCCGTAGTCGATGACCGCCTTGCCGGCCGCCTTCGCGTGCCACGTCGCAAGGGTGTTGTGGAGCGAGTCGCCGCGCGTGTGGAGTGCGAAGTCCACGATCGTCGTCGTGCCGCCCAGAGCCGCACCGCGCGTCCCGGTTTCGAAGTCGTCCGCGGTCACGGTCCCGCCGAACGGCATGTCGAGATGCGTATGCGGATCGATGCCGCCGGGCATCACGTAACAGCCCGAGGCGTCCACGACGCCGTGTCCTCCGGTAGGCAACGTCTCGCCGATGAGCGCGATCTTCTGATCCTCGAGCAAAAGGTCGGCCCGGTACGTATCGGTCGCAGTGACGATCGTTCCGCCCGCGACGACGGTCCCCATTACGGGCTCACCAAGGCGGCCCGCGCGCTACGTTCTTTCCACGACTCCGGCGGCAAATTGTTCTCCACACGCACCATGTCGATGCAGTCTTCGACCGGGCAGACCATCATACAGAGGTTGCAGCCGACGCAGTGGTCCTGATCCACTCGCAGCATCGCGACGCCGTCCACCACGGCCCGCTCGATGCACTGGTGCGCCGCGTCTTCACACGCAATGTAGCACTTGGAACAGTGGATGCACGTCTCTTGATCGATCTCGGCCACGATCGCGTAGTTGAGATTGAGGTTTTCCCATGTCGTGATTTTGTTTTGCGATGCGCCGATCACTTCGTTCAGCGAGGCGAGCCCGCGCGCGTCGAGATAATTGGACAGCCCGTCGATCATGTCTTCGACGATCGCGAAGCCGTGATGCATGACGGCCGTGCAGACTTGCACGTTCGTCGCGCCCAGGAGCAAAAATTCGAGTGCGTCCTGCCAATTCGACACGCCGCCGATACCCGAGATCGGAATGCCGACTTCGGGATCGCGCGCGCAGTCGTTGACCATGTTGAGCGCGATCGGTTTGACGGCCGGGCCGCAGTAGCCGCCATGCGAGCTCATGCCATCCACGTGCGGAATCGGATTCCACGTCTCAAGGTCCACACCCATGAGGCTATTGATCGTATTGATCATCGAAACCGCGTGCGCGCCCCCGCGCCGCGCGGCCCGCGCGGTGTGACGAACGTCGGTGATGTTCGGCGTCAGTTTGACGATGACGGGAATTTCCGACGCCTCGACCGCGTACGACGTGACGCGCTCGACGAGATCGGGCTGCTGACCGACTGCCGAGCCCATGCCGCGTTCGGACATGCCGTGCGGGCAGCCGAAATTGAGTTCGAAACCGTCCACGCCGGCGTCTTGCACCGCTTTGACAAGCTCGCGCCACTTCGCGCGGTCGGGCACTTCCATCAGCGAGCCGACGATCGCGCGATCGGGAAAGCGCGCCTTGCACTCGCGAATTTCCTTGAGGTTGACGTCGAGCGGCCGATCCGTGATCAACTCGATGTTGTTGAGGCCGATCAGCCGGTTCTGCTTCCAGTTCAATCCGGCAAAACGCGCCGTCACGTTGACGATCGGGTCGCCGAGGGTCTTCCAAACGACGCCGCCCCACCCGGCTTCGAAGGCGCGCAGCACCTGATAGCCGCTGTTGGTCGGCGGCGCCGAGGCGAGCCAAAATGGATTCGGGCTCTTGATTCCCGCGAGGTCGCTGCGAAGATCGGCCATCAGACGTGTGCTCCCGAGCGAAGGTAGGCGTCCACGCTGCTCGCGGCGGTCTTGCCTTGTTCGGCCGCTTCGACCACCATCGCCTCGCGCATGCCTTTCTCAAAGATGCAGTCGCCGGCGGCAAAGACGCCAGGCCGGCTCGTTTGCAGTTCGTCGTTCACGCGCACGACGCCGTCGTCCATAGCGATCCCGAGCGCGTCGAACGTTTGGGTCAGGCGGCTCTGCCCGATCGCGGAAATGACGGCGGTCGCAGGCTCCAAAAATTCGGAGCCCGGCACGTGGACAGGCGCCGGCTTGATGGAATCCGGTGGGATCGTCGTGCGCACGAACTCGACACCGGTCACGTGCGTCGAGCCGAGCACGCGCAGCGGCGCGCAATAGAATCGAAACTCGATGCCCTCTTGCTTCGCGAACTCATATTCGAATTCGTAAGCCGTCATTTGCTCTTCGCCGCGCCGGTAGAACATCGTCACCCGCTCCGCGCCGAGACGCTTTGCGCACGTCAACGCATCCACCGCGGTGTTCCCCGCGCCGATGACGACGACGCGGTCTCCCAGGTCGCCGACTTCGCGGCCGAGCTTGGCGCGTTCGATGAAATCGAGCGCGTCCCAGACACCGGGCAGATCTTCGCCCGGGATGCCGAGCTTCGGCACGCCGCCCATTCCGCAGGCGATCACGACGGCATCGAACTCGGCGACGAGCGCATCCATCGCGACGTCAACGCCGACGCGGACTCCCGCGCGAACGTCAACGCCGAGCTTGAGCACCTCGCGCGCCTCCCAGCGCGCGACGTCGAGCGACAGGCGGAACGGAACGATGCCGAACGTGTTGAGCCCGTTCAATTCGTCGCGCGCGTCGAAGATCGTGACCGCGTGCCCGAAGCGCCGTAAGTCGCGCGCCGCCGACAATCCCGCCGGGCCGCCGCCGACAATCGCCACGCGCTTGCCGGTAGACGTTCCGGGCTCGAAGAGTTTGACGTCGTCGTTGCGCATCAGCCAGTCGATCGAATACCGCTGCAGATCGCCGATGCGAATCGGACTATCGTCTTTTTTGTACACGCAGGCGCCTTCGCATAATTCCTCGGTCGGGCACACCCTGGCACAACTCGCGCCCATCGGGTTCGCGTCCATGATGACGCGCGCGCTTCCCTTGAGGTTTCCGGTTGCGATCTTTCCGATAAATGAGGCGACGTCGATATGGGTCGGACACGCGCGCATGCACGGCGCGTCGTAACAATTCAAACAGCGGTTCGCTTCGATCGTTACCTCAAGATCGGTGAGCGTTTTCTGGATCGAATCGCCGAGAGGGGCGGCGCCCGAGTCGTACGACTGCACTATTTGTGGGTCGGAAAGCCGAGGTTCAGGCCGGCCGCGGGTTCGTCCCAACGGCTCGTCACGACCTTGCCGCGCGTGTAGAATCGAAAGCCCTCTTCACCATACACGTGCAAGTCGCCGAACAGCGAGTTCTTCCAGCCGCCGAAACTGTAGTAGCCGACCGGCACCGGAATCGGAACGTTGATGCCGACCATGCCGACTTCGACGTCGCTCTGAAACTTATGCGCGGCGGCGCCGCTGCGCGTGAAAATCGAGGTTCCGTTGCCGTACGGATTGCGCGCAATGATGCCGAGCGCATCTTCCAGCGACGCGGCGCGCAAATTGACGAGCACCGGCCCGAAAATCTCTTCCGTATAGATGGACATCTCGGGGGTCACGCGGTCGAACAGCGTCGGCCCGACGAAAAAACCGTCGTCCAAGCCGCTCACCTGCAATCCGCGGCCGTCCACCGCGAGCGTCGCGCCTGCGCGTACGCCTTGTTCGATGAGATCGAGGATGCGCGCGCGGGCTTGCGCCGTTACGACGGGACCCATGTCGTTCGAGCGGTCGTGGCCGGCGCCGACTTTGATCTTTGCAATCCGCTCTTTGACCGCGGCGAGGAACGGCTCTGCGGCGTCGCCGACCGTCACCGACGCCGAGATCGCCATGCAGCGCTGTCCCGCAGAACCATACGCAGCCGATACGACCGCATCGGCCGCCAAACCCATGTCGGCGTCGGGCATCACGACCATGTGATTCTTCGCGCCGCCAAGCGCTTGCACGCGCTTGCCGTTCGCAGCCGCCGTCTCGTAAATGTACCGCGCGATCGGGGTCGAGCCGACGAACGACACGGCGTCTATGCCCGGATGCGTCAGCAGCGCGTTCACCGCGACCTTGTCGCCGTGCACGACGTTGAAGACGCCGTCGGGTAACCCGGCTTGCTTGAAGAGATCGGCAATCAACAGCGATGCTGACGGATCGCGCTCCGACGGCTTGAGGATGAACGTGTTGCCGGCTGCGACCGCAACCGCGAACATCCAGGCCGGTACCATCATCGGGAAATTGAAGGGCGTGATGCCCGCGCACACGCCGACGGGTTGGCGGATCGAGTAGGTGTCTACGTTGCGCGAAACGCCTTCGCTGAATTGTCCTTTGAGTGCGTGCGGCAGCGCGCACGCGAAATCGATCACCTCGAGGGCGCGCGCAACCTCGCCCTCGGCGTCGTTGACGATCTTGCCGTGCTCGCTCGACACGAGTTTTGCAAGATCGAGCGAGTGCTTCTTGACCAGTTCGCGCATCGCGAACATGACGTCCGACCGCTTGCCGAGCGGCGTGCGGCTCCACCCCGGCAGCGCGGTCCTGGCGGCGCGAACTGCCCGGTCCACGGTTGCGTCGTCGGCGAACGCGACCCGCGCTTGAACTTCTCCGCGGGCCGGATCGTAGACGTCTCCGAACCGCCCGGAGTCGCCGGGCGCATCGTGTGCCCCATTGATAAAGTGACCGATCGTCTTAGGGCGAGGTGGTGCCTGCATGCCGCGCTATTCGCGGGGCCGCGACGGCGACCTCGCGAACCCCGGGGGTCGTGCAAATCCGCAAAACCTTCACGTTTGAAGCAGCTCACGTGCTGCCCCATCACCCGGGGAAGTGTTCGCGGCTGCACGGCCATTCGTATCGCTTCGAGGTGGCACTCGAGGGGCCGATCCAGGCTGCCGGCCCCGCCCAGGGGATGGTCCGCGACTTTGACGAGATCGGCGCCATCGTTAAACCCCTCGTCGAGCGCCTCGATCACGCTTCGCTGAACGACCTCATGCCGAACCCCACCGCGGAGCACATCGCTCGCTGGATTTGGAACGAGCTTGCGCCGAAGCTGGACGGCCTGTTCGAAATCGTGGTGTGGGAAACGCGGACGGCTTGCGCGGTAGCGCGCGCCGGCGATGCGCGAAACGCGTAGCATGCTTGGGTTGGCGGAAATCTTCTACAGCGTGCAGGGTGAAGGGACGTGGACGGGCACGCCGGCCGTTTTCGTCCGCCTCGCCGGCTGCAATTTGAACTGCCGGTTTTGCGACACCGATTATTCGCTCGCGTTCTTCGCGACGCCGAGCGGCGTCGTCGCGCGCGTCCGCGAGGCCGGCGGCGACTGTCCGATGGTGATCGTCACGGGCGGCGAGCCGTTCGCGCAAGCGGAAACGAGTGCGCTGATCGAAGCGCTACTCGCGGACGGCCGGCGCGTGCACGTCGAATCGAACGGAACGATCTTTACCGAATTGCCCGCCGCCGTTTGGCTGACGGTTTCGCCGAAGGAACGCTTGGACGCCGGCATGGCCGCGCGCGCGAACGAGGTGAAGCTGATCGTTGACGAGCGGGTGCCGGACGAGTGGCTTGCGTCGTTTGCAGGCCGCGACGTTCCGATCTTCTTGCAGCCCGAAGGCAATAAGCGGAAAAACATCGCCCTCGCCTACGCCGCGGTGAAGGCTTCGCCCGCCGCTTTTCGCTTGTCGCTGCAAACGCACAAATTCATCGGCGTGCCGTGAACGCGAACGCCGCGCGTTGATCCTCGTCGTTTGTGCGTTACCGGCCGAACTGCGCGCCTTCACGCCGCGCGCGGGCGTCGAAATCCTGGCCTGCGGCGTCGGCCCGGTCGAAGCCGCAGCCGAAACCGCGCGTATGCTGCAACGCAAGCGCTTCGGCGCCGTCGTCAACGCCGGGATCGCCGGAGCGTTTCGCGGGCGCGCACGGATCGGTGACGCGGTCATCGTGAGCGACGAACAGTTTGCCGATTTCGGACTCGAAGGCGGCGGCGCGTTCACCCTTCCCGACGGCGCAACGCTAGCCGAGCGCGTGCCGGCATCGCCGTCGCTGCTCGAACGGTGCGCCGGGTTGCCCTATCGGCTCGCGCGGGGGGTGACCGTCTCGCAAGTTACGGCAACGCGCGTCACCGCCGATCGCTTGAGCGCGCGCTACGACGCGGACGTGGAATCCATGGAAGGCTTCGCCGTTCTGCGCGCCGCTCAACTTGCCGGCGTACCGGCGATCGAACTGCGCGGTATTTCGAATTACGTGGACGACCGTGCGAACGCCGAGTGTGATTTTCGAGCGGGCGCCGCGGCCCTCACGCAGGCGCTCGAGGC
>JACRTZ010000105.1 GCA_014304965.1 Vulcanimicrobiota bacterium
GTCGGACGCGTATTTCGCAAGCCGTCCCCGTGGCAGCCGCCTGAGCGCGTGGGCCTCGCCCCAGAGCACGGTGGTTGCGTCGCGGGCCGAACTCGACGACGCCCTGGCAGCGACCGAGAGACGATTTGCCGAGCGCGAGGTTGACCGCCCCGCGTTCTGGGGCGGTTTTCGCCTGGTGCCGGAGCGGCTTGAGTTTTGGCAAGGCCGCCGGAACCGCACGCACGACCGGATCGCCTATCTGCGCGCCGCGGCAGGGTGGAATATCGTGCGGCTCGCTCCTTGAGCCGTGTGCTGGAAGAGCATGTTCACCGGTCGCTTGCCCCCGTCGCCGCCGATTTTGCGCGGGCCGCTCCGTCACCGCCTCGGTTCGAACGAACGAAAAGCGTTTGGCGGCCTCGGTGCTACGGGGATTTTCGAGCACGGTGCTAGCAGAACCACCTGACGGCATCGCCGTCGTAACTTGACCGGAGGTTGATCGTGCTTCATCGTTTCGCTCTCGCATCCGTCGCAGTCGGGCTGCTGGCATTCGGTGCATTCTTCTGCGTGGACGGGCGCTCGCAAGCATCGGCCGCATCTGCCGACGGAAAAACGGTCTATGGTGCCAACTGCGCGTCGTGCCACGGCGCAACGGGCGCCGGCATTCCCGGCACGTTCCCGCCGCTCGCAAAGAACCCCGATGTGACGGGCAATGCGGGCAAAGTGATTCACATCCTCAAGAACGGTTTGACGGGCGCGCTCAAAGTGAACGGGAAAACGTACAACGGCCAGATGCCGGCATGGAAGGCGAGCTTGAGCAACGCCGAGATCGCCGCGGTGGTTTCGTACGTGCGCACGTCGTTTGGAAACAAAGCGTCGAAGGTGACCGAAAAGCAAGTCGCCGCCGCCAAATAGCACCGGCGCCAAAGTAGCGCAGCTCGAACTCGCGTTGCGCGGAGCCGGCGGCGAGCCGGTTGATTTTCGCGCGACATTAGGATCGCACGGTCTCGCGCGACTTCCGCCCAACACGCTTGCGGAAGAGCGGTCGTGGCTGGAAACCACGCTGCCGGTGAACGGCGGCGCGCGCCGGATCGTCGCGCGCGAAATTCGGCCGGGAACGCTCGGCGTAGAGATACTCGGCCGCGCCCCGAGCGCTCGCACGCGCGACGAGATCGCGGCGGCCGTCCGCACGATGTTCGCACTGGTCGACGACCTCTCGGCCTTCTACGCGCTCTTGGAAAATGACGACGATTTAGGATACGCGAGACGAGGCGTCGGACGATTGCTGCGCGCGCCGACCGCGTTCGAGGAAGTCGCGAGAACGATCTGCACGACGAATTGCGCGTGGAGCGGGACGATCCGCATGATTACGGCGCTGGTCGAGGGCTTGGGCGCGTACGCTGGAAGCGGTTCAAAGTTGGGAGCGGCCGGCCACGCATTCCCGTCGGCGCAAGCCGTTGCCGACGCACCCGAGAAGTTTTTTCGCGACGTTGCGCGTGCGGGTTACCGCGGCGCGTATCTAAGGAAACTCGGCGCAATGGTCGCGGGCGGTGAGGTGGAATTGGAAGCGCTGCGCTCGGCGCCGCGCAGCGAATTGTCCGACGACGAACTCGAACGGCAACTGCTGGCGCTCCCCGGCGTCGGCCCGTACGCGGCCGCGCACGTGATGTTGTTATTTGGCCGCTGCTCGCGCTTGGTACTCGACTCCTGGACGCGCCCGACGTACATGGAGTTGGTCGGCAAGAAGAAGATGACCGACAAAGCCATCGTCCGCCGTTTCAAACGGTACGGCTCCGACGCCGGCCTGGCATTCTGGCTGTTCTTGTGGAAAAACCGCCACGAAGCGTGACGCCGTAACGATCGTGTGAGCATGCGGCACAGCGGAAAACTATCGGCTTGACGGAATAGCGCCACCGTTGTATTCTCGGCTATTCCACGTGAGGGACCTGAGATGACTTCTTTGACAGATTCGACCGCGTGATCCCAGCCTAGCCCCGGTGTGCGGGGTGGGCTCGAAGGGGAGTCATGCCGGAGAAAAAACGCCAACGACGCCGTCGCGACGAATGGCGCACGAAGGGTCGCGTTCGTAAAATTATGTGTCGCATCTGGGGCTACAAAGACAACGAGCTTACGCCGAAGGCCGTCGGCCGCCAGGCCGCGATCCATCTCGCCCACTACCCGTGTGCTTTGTGTAGCACAAGTCGCCGATCGCTCGGTCCACCGCATTCGGAACGGCGGCGAGGGCTGCCGCTTGACGCTGTGGAGTTCGAGGTATGAGATTCGAATACGAGCGTGAAACCGATTCGCTCTACCTTCGTCTAGCGGCGGATCACCACGAGATCAGCACCTCGGGAGAGTTCGCACCCGGGATTGTCGCGGCACGCGAGTCGCCGGATCAATCTCAAGACGGTAATGATCGGCAATCATCGCGTAGCGCCGTTTTTGTGAATCGGCTCTATAGGCTCGTCATGCTATTTTCATAGCCGCAACGTCATATTTGAAATTTCGGCGTTTTTCGCTGTCGCGCCGTCCGCATCGCCGCCGAACCACCCGACTCGGCACGCGGCCGAACCACCCGACCAGGCACGCACCAAAACGCGTTTCTGCGTTTTATAGGCCCAACTCTATATTTTCATAGGCGCAACATCATATTTCAAATGTCTGCGTTTTTCGCTGTCGCGCCGCCCGCCCCAAAATCCACGATCCAAAAACCTGCGCTACACGTTCCGGCAACAACCCTGCGCGATACTCCACCGAATGGGCATGAGCAAGGTCGACGATGAGCGCGCAATTTCGAGAGCGTTCGAGGTGGGCATCAAGAAGTTGCCGCGCCTCCGGTTCGGCCCCACTACGCCCCCGCGCAGCGTTATGCTTACCAAGGGAACTCTGCGAAGTCTGCGGCGCCGTCAGGAGCGCACGCAGCACGACATTGCCGCGGCAATGGGTACTCCGCAAGGCGAGATCTCAAACATCGAGCGGCGCAAAGACCCGCACTTGACCCAGCCGGCCTTCGCGCCCGGGAACACCGAGCAATAAACGCCATCGCCGCTTCGGCCCGATCGTCGAACCACAAACACGTCGTCATACGCGCCGCGACCGGTTCGAAAGCTGGGCCTTGGTGCGCGTCGCATCCAATGTCTCGGCAATCCGCTTCGCGCGCGTCTCGGGCCGCTTCGCATCGAGCACCGCCTGCACGTACTTCCGCCGGTGGCTGAACGAAAACTGTTCGAACGCGTCGCGCAAGTTCGCCTTGCGCAACGCCGCGTCCAGTTCCGCGGGCATTTCAACGACTCGTGGTTCCTTGTCGACTGACACGACGATTTCTATCTCCTCGCCGGGCGTCAGCCCGGCAGCTGCCCGCTGGCTTTTGCCCCTTCGGCAGGCGGCCCCGTCGCTCCGGGCAAAAACCGAGGGCCGTGAGCCGTCGCAGCGTTCTGGTGATCGGGTCGGGCCCGATCGTCATCGGGCAGGCGGCCGAATTCGACTACGCCGGCGTCCAAGCGTGCCGCGCGCTGAGAGAAGAAAATCTTCGTGTCGTGCTCGTGAACTCGAACCCGGCCACGATCATGACCGACCCCGAAATCGCCGACGCGGTCTACCTCGAACCGCTGACGGCAGCTTCATTAGAAGCCATCATCGCACGCGAGCGCCCCGACGCGCTGCTGCCGACGCTTGGCGGCCAAACCGGCCTCAACCTCGCTGTCGAACTCGCCGAAGCGGGCGTCTTCGAAAAGTACGACGTCGAACTGCTCGGCACGCCGATCGAAACGATCGTCCTCGCTGAAGATCGCGCGCGCTTCAAAGAAGCGATGCTGGCGATCGGCGAACCGGTACCGAGCAGTGTCATCGTCACCGACGTGCAAAGCGGCGTCGACTTCGCAGATGAAAACGGCTACCCGCTTGTAGTACGCCCGGCGTACACGCTCGGCGGCACCGGCGGCGGCATCGTGCGCGACGAAAACGAACTGCGCGAAACGCTCAAGACCGGGCTCGCCGCCTCGCTTATCCATCAAGCGCTCGTCGAAAGCTCGCTGCTCGGCTGGAAAGAAGTCGAGTACGAAGTTCTGCGCGACCGGCTCGGCAACTGCATCATCGTCTGCAACATGGAGAACATCGACCCGGTCGGCGTGCATACCGGCGACTCGATCGTCGTTGCGCCGAGTCAAACGCTCTCCGACCAAGAATACCAGATGCTACGCACCGCGAGCGTCAACGTCATTCGCGCGCTCAAAGTCGAGGGCGGCTGCAACATTCAGTTCGCGCTGCACCCGCACACGAGCGAATACAACATCATCGAGGTGAACCCGCGCGTCAGCCGCAGCTCGGCGCTTGCAAGCAAAGCCACGGGCTACCCGATCGCCAAGATCTCAACCAAGATTGCGCTCGGGATGACGCTCGACCACATCGAAAACCCGGTCACCGGCGTCACCAAAGCCGCTTACGAACCGACGCTCGATTACGTCGTGGTCAAAATCCCGCGCTGGCCCTTCGACAAGTTCCCAAGAGCGGACACGCGGCTCGGCACGCAGATGAAATCCACCGGCGAGGCGATGGGCATCGGCAGAACCTTCGGCGCGGCACTGATAAAGGCGGTTCGCGGCCTCGATCTCGGGCGAGAAACTCTCACCGGGCAGCCGCTCGAAAATTGGAGCGACGACGAACTCGACGCCGCGATCGCCGCGCCGACCCACGAACGGCTCTTCGCGATTGCAGAAATGATACGGCGCGGCGCCGACACGAAGACGCTCGCTGACGCCTCGACCATCGACCCGTTCTGGCTCGACGAATTCACCGAACTCGTCGCGCTCGAACAGCGCATCCGCGAGGCGGCCGACCCCGCGGATTGCACAAAAGCGCGAGAACTCGGCTACGGCCGCGCCGGCCTCGCGCGCCTCAACCCTAACACCGAAGCGCACGTAAAAAACGAGGGAGCGCCGGCCTTCCGCATGGTGGACACCGCCGCGGCCGAATTTCCCGCACGCTCTCCCTATTACTATCTCTCGCGCGGCGAGCAAGACGAAATGCGCAAGCCGCAAAACGAGGCCGTCGTCGTGGTCGGCAGCGGTCCGATTCGCATCGGTCAAGGCATCGAGTTCGACTACTCGTGCGTGCACGCGGCCTGGGCCCTAAGAGCCGCCGGCAGAGCGGCGGTCGTCGTCAACAACAACCCCGAAACCGTCAGCACCGACTTCGACATCTCGGACGCGCTGATCTTCGAACCTCCCGGCGCCGATGAGGTCCAAGCGGCCTACGACGGCACGGGCGCTACGGGCGTTATGCTCGCGTTCGGCGGTCAAACCGCGATCAATCTCGCGGCCGAATTGCAAAAGCGCGGCCTCAACATCATCGGCAGCGACCGCCAAAGCCTCGACATGGCCGAAGACCGGGAAAAATTCGACGCCGCACTGGCGAGACTGGGCGTCGCACGGCCGCGAGGGCGCGCCGCCAACTCGTTCCGCGAGGCGCGCCTGATCGCGCGCGAACTCGGCTTCCCCGTTCTCGTACGGCCAAGTTACGTGCTCGGCGGACGTGGCATGGAAATCGTTTATAATGAAGGCCAGCTCGCATCGTACGTCGAGACAGCCCCCGCCATCAACCCCGGCGCGCCGCTGCTCGTGGACAAATATCTGCCTGGCCTCGAGGTTGAGGTTGACGCCGTCTACGACGGCCACGATATCCTCGTGCCGGGAATCTTCGAACACATCGAGCGTGCCGGCATCCATTCCGGCGACTCGATCAGCGTGTACCCGCCACAAATCATCGGCCCGGAGATGCAACAACGGCTGGTTGAGGTCACGCGCGCGATCGCGCACGAGTTGCAGACGCGCGGCCTGATCAACATCCAGTTCGTGATCCACAACGGCGAGCCGTTCATCATCGAGGCGAACCCGCGCGCGAGCCGCACGGTTCCGATCATCTCGAAGGTCACCGGCGTCAACCTGGTCGCCGCCGCCACGCGGGTCGCGCTCGGCGAACGGCTCAAAGACCTCCCCTACGGCACCGGCCTGCTCCACGACATGCCCTACGTCGCCGTCAAGATTCCGGTGTTCTCGTTTGCCAAGATGCGCGGCGTCGAGACGAGTCTTGGTCCAGAGATGAAATCCACCGGCGAAGTGCTCGGCCTCGACGCAACGTTCGCAGGCGCGCTAAGAAAGGGTTTCATCGCAGCGGGGCTCAGGGTCCCCGATCCGAACGAACACGGCCGTCGCGGCCGCGTGCTCGCGACGATTGCCGACCACGCGAAAGAAGAAGCGATCGCCGTCCTCAAGCGGTACGCTGCGCTCGGGTTCGCCCTCGTCGCAACCGACGGCACCCACCGCGCCCTCGCGGAAGCCAGCATCGAATCGGAAAAGATCAACAAGATCGTCGAAGGTTCGCCGCACGTGCTCGACGCCATCGTGGCTAGAGGGGTTGACCTCGTCATCAACGACGGCGAAACCGGCTCGCGCGAAATTTCCGACGGCTACCGCATCCGCCGTGCCGCCGTCGAGTCGAGCGTCGCGTGCCTCACCAGCCTCGACACCGCGCGCGCGCTCGTGCAAGCGCTCGAATCAACGTCCGGGCCGCCGCGCTCCCTTCAAGAGTACCGCAACTCCGCGGTTCCCGCATAAGCGTGTCGGCGCCGCGCGACGCCCTCGGCGCGCCGTGAACTCGCTGCAAACCGCGCGCCTGGATTTGCTGCCTGTCGCGCCCGAACTTGCCGGGCTGATGTTCGAGGGGCTGCAAGATCCGCGCATCTACGAATACATCGCCGACGATGCGCCCGAGACGGTCGAATCGCTGCGCGAACGCTATGGGAGCCTCGCGGCGGCGCGCTCGCCGGATGGAGGCGAAACCTGGCTGAACTGGATGCTCCGCGTCCGAGCGTCGAGCGGATTCTCAGGCTACGTCCAAGCCACCATCTGTAACGTTAGCGACACGATGACCCGAAAGCGCACGGCCTCGATTGCGTACGTGCTTTTTCCCGCCGCTTGGGGCCACGGCTATGCGGAGGAAGCGGTCCGCGAAATGATGCGCGTCCTGCGAACCGATTTGAACGTCGGCGAATTTACCGCAACGGTGCACACGGAAAACGCGCGCTCGATCCGTCTCCTGGAGCGCCTCAGCTTCACGCGCCAAAGCCTCACGAAGGACGCGGAAATAATTCGCGGCAAGCCGACCGACGAGTACTTGTACGCCTACACCCCGTCTCCATAGCCCCGGGGAGCCCTTCGCCGGGCGTCGAAAAGCAACTTCCGCCCTTCAGCCTTCGGGAGTTGTCCTATGCCGAGCGCGTATGCCGCCATTCCCACCCCCGGAACGACGCCCAAGCCGCGCAGCAAGCGCATCACCATGATGATCGACTGGGGCATCCCGTACCGCGTGCAAGAAGATTTGCTCGAGATGGGCGGCGAGTTCTGCGATCTCGCGAAGATCGCGGTCGGTCAGGCCGCGCTGCTCAGCGATGCAGCCCTGCGCAAGAAGCTCAAGATGTACGCGGACCACAAAGTGGAGGCGTTCCCCGGCGGCATGCTGCTCGAATACGCATTTTTTCACGATGCAGCCGAGGCGTATCTGCAAGCGACCCGCGACGCCGGCTTCCCGGTCATCGAAGTCTCCGACAACTCGATCCGGTTCGAAGGCAACGAGAAGTACGACTTGATTCGCCGTTGCATCGCCGACTACGGCTTGCGCGTGCTCGGCGAAACCGGCCGCAAGTACGAAAAGACCGACCCAAGCGAAATGGTCACCGATGCGCTGAAGTGCATCGACGCCGGCAGTTGGAAGATCCTCGTTGAAGCGGCCGAGTTCTTCGAAGGCGGAAAATTCCAAACCGATCTCGTCAAGCGCCTCGCGAACGACGTGCCGCTCGATGCGATGCTCTTCGAACTCCCCGGCCCGCACATCAAGGACATCCACCACTTCGACATCCACGCGATGCTGTGGTCGCTGATTGACGCATTCGGGCCCGACGTCAACATCGCAAACGTCCCGCCCGACATGCTGCTCATTTGCGAGATGCAGCGCCAAGGCATCGGCGTCAGCATGCGCGTGGATGCGCAGCATGCGGTGGCGGCACGATGAACCGCCGCGAATTCGCCGTCGGTTTTTCGTTTGCGAGCGGCACGCTCGCCATCGGAGCGCTCCCGCGCAATGCCGCGAGCGCCGCAACCGCAAGCACCTGGGAAGTGAACGTCGTCGCCGCGGAGAGTTTCTTCCACGCCGCG
>JACRTZ010000058.1 GCA_014304965.1 Vulcanimicrobiota bacterium
TGTCGGACTCGTACGGCGCCGCCGCGCGCGCCATGGGCACTGAGTTTCACCTCAGCCATCAGGTCACGAACATCTCGCGCCGTGGCGGCGTCACCGTATTGCATACGAGCGCGGGGGAAATTCAGGCGAAGTCGGTCATCACGTGCGGCGGATTATATTCCGACAAACTCGCGCAGATGACCGGCGGACAGCGCGATCCGAAGATCGTGCCGTTTCGCGGCGATTATCTGATCTTGCGCTCCGAAAAATCGCACCTCGTGCAGGGCAACATCTACCCCGTCCCCGATCCCGAGTTTCCGTTTCTCGGCGTGCACTTCACGCCGCGCATGGACGGCTCGATTTGGCTCGGGCCGAACGCCGTGCTGGCCTTCGCACGCGAAGGCTACTCGTTCTTGACCGTCAACCCGCCCGAATTGTGGGATGCGCTCACGTATCCCGGCTTCGTCAAACTCGCGACGAAGTATTGGAAAATCGGCGCCGGCGAAATGTATCGCGACGTGGTGCGCAGCGCGTACGTCGGCGCGCTGCAGCGCTACATCCCCGAACTCACGCCCGAAGACTGCTTGGCAGGCCCGGCCGGCGTGCGCGCGCAGGCGATGGCCTCGGACGGTTCGCTCGTGGACGATTTCGTGTTCGAAGGTTCGGAAGGCGTCGTTCACGTTCGCAACGCACCGTCGCCCGCCGCGACCTCGTCGCTTGCCATCGGCAAGTACATCGTGGACGACGCTGAAAAGCGGTTCGACCTTTCCCGCGTCGCGGTGTCCGTCTAATGGCCCTCGGATCCTTGCCGGCCGTTGTGGATCCGCCGTTCGTCGACGTGGACTGGCTGATGAACCGCCTGCTGCACCCGCGCGTTCGCATCGTGGACGCACGTAGTTCGCCGCACGGCGCTCCCGGCGTCGCGCTGCACGCGGGCCGCGACCGTTTCGCCGACGGCCACATCCTAGGCGCCGTCCATATCGACTACGCCGAAGACCTTCACGACCTCGCAACGCCGCACGCCGCTCGCGTCGCTCCGCCCGAGCGCTTCGCGCAGGTCATGGGCACGCGCGGCATCGGCGACGGCATGACCGTCATCGCCTACGACGACGGCGACGTTCCCTACGCCGCGCGCATCGTGTGGATGCTGCGCTACTACGGTCACGATCAAGCCCTGATTTTGGCCGGCGGTTTTTCCGGATGGGTTGCCGCGCACGGCGCCGTCACCCGCCGCACCGCAACGTATCCGCCGGTTCGCTTCACGGCTACCGTCCGGCCGGAAGTGCGCGCGACGCGCGAAGAAGTTTTGGCCGTTGCGGAAGGCCGCAGCGACGCGCAACTGCTCGAAACCCAGCGCGACACGACCTACGCCTTGCGCGACCGCGACATCAAAGGCGCCAAGCGCCTTTCCGGTTCGGAACTGCTCGAAGATCGCAACGGCGGACGGATCGCGCCGCGAGAAAAACTGGACGCGCTCGTCGGCGAGTTGGGCCTGAACCGTTCCAAACGCACGATCGTGTCGTGCGGGAGCGGCGTGTCCGCCTCGGGCGCATATTTAGCCCTGCTGGAAGCCGGCTTTACCGACGTCGCCGTGTACGACGGGTCGTGGATGGAATGGAACCACGACGCGCTCCCAACCCAGCCGAAGACCTAAGGAGAAGGAACATGGCTAGCGCCCGCGTCGTCCACTTCGAATACATGACGAAGGATCCGGACACGCTCCAAAAGTTTTTCGAAGACACGTTCGGTTGGACCACCGAAAAATGGGGCGGCCCGTTCGATTACCGCCTCGTCACGGCCGGTAATGAGGACGGCGGCGACGGCATCGGCGGCGGGATCATGCCGGCCGGACAAGCCCCGTTCGATGCGCCCGTCTGCAACACGTTCGGCGTCGGCGACATCGACGCGATGATGAAAAAGGTCGAGGCGAACGGCGGCAAGATGCTCACGCCGAAAAGCGCGATTCCCGGCATGGGCTGGTTCTGTTACGCGCAGACGCCCGACGGCATGCCGTTCGGCATGATGGAGCCCGACGACAACGCGAAGTAAGCCCCGGGGCTAAACGCCGAGATAGGCCTTCTTCACGTTCGGATCGTCGAGCAATGCGTGTGCGGGGCCGGTCAGCGTGATGCGACCGGTCTCGAGAACGTAGGCGCGCTCAGCAAACTCGAGCGCGGTTTGCACGTCCTGCTCGACCATCAGGATCGCGACGCCGCTCGCGTGGATTTGCGTAAGGATGTCGAGTAAGGAATCCACGAGGACGGGTGCGAGGCCGAGCGACATTTCGTCGATGAGGAGCATCTTCGGTCGGGCCATCAGCGCGCGCGCGATGGCCACTTGCTGCTGCTCGCCGCCGGACAGCCGGCCGGCCAGGTAGCCGATTCGTTCGCGCAGCCGCGGCAACATCGCGAGCACGCGCTCGAGATCCGCTTCGACCTCTTTGTCGCGTCGCAAATACGCGCCCATCAACAAGTTCTCGCGCACGCTGAGGCTGCCGAATAAGCGGCGGCCCTGCGGCACCTGCACCACGCCGGATTGCACGATGCGGTCGGGCGGCAGCTCGTTGAGCTTGACGTCGCCGTAACGAACCTCGCCGCCGACGATGTCCACCAAACCGCTGATCGCGCCGAGCAGCGTGGACTTGCCGGCGCCGTTGCTGCCGATGAGCGCCACGATCTCGCGCTCGCCGATCTCCAGCGAAACGTCCCACAGCACGCGCGTGTCGCCGTAGGCCGCGCTGAGGTTCTCGACCGAGAGGTTCATGCGGGCGGCTCCGCCGGCGGCGCGGCCGCTTTGCGCTCGCGCTCTGCCGCCTGCCGTTTGACGTACCGCGCGCCGAGATAGGCTTCGATGACGGCGGGCGAACTCGTCACGTCCTGCGGAAGCCCTTCGGCGATCTTCTTCCCTTCGGCGAGCACGACGATGCGCTGCGAGATCGACATGATCGCCTTCATAAGATGTTCGACGACGATCAAGGTGACGCCGCGCTCGTTGACGGTGCGCAGCAAGTGCAGCGCCTCGTCCACTTCCGACGCGTTGAGGCCCGCCATCACTTCGTCGAGGAGCAAGATTTCGGGATCGAGAGCGAGCGCTTTTGCCACTTCGAGCCGCTTGCGGTCGGGAATCGTCAGGTCGCTCGCGGGCCGGCCGGCCACGCGCGCCAGTCCGACGAACTCGAGCAACTCGTCCGTGCGCGCGAACGCATCGCGCGCGCTACGCTTCGCTCCAAGCCGGCCGTACATAGCGCCGACCCCGACGTTTTCTCGCACCGTCAAGTTCGCGAACGGCTTGACCACCTGAAACGTCCGCGCGATGCCGAGATGGCAGACGTCGTGGGTCGGCACGTCGGCGATGCGCCTGCCCGCATACTGGACCTCGCCTTCGGACGGTTTGTAGACGCCCGAAATGACGTTCATCATCGTCGTCTTGCCGCTGCCGTTGGGGCCGATCAAGCCGAGAATCGTGCCGCGCTCCACCTCGAAGCTGACGTCCTTCAAGGCCCACAGGCCTCCGAAGCGCATCCCGACGTTCTCGATTCGCAGCATGGTGTCGGACACGCTTACACCCGAAACACGGCGAGATCGCTCAGCCAGCGCCGCATGCCGCCGCGCAGGCCGACCAAGTACATCAACCCGCGCGGTAAGAACAGGATCATCAAAACGATAATGCCGCCGAAGAACAGCGCGTGCAATTTCAGGAAGTGCTGCTGCAAGAGTTCGTTCGCGCCGGACAGCAGCAGGGCGCCGATGAACGGGCCCGAGGCCGTGCCCATGCCGCCCAAGATCGCCATCGCGATCGGGAAGACGTTATTGTCCACGGCAAAGGCGGTCGGCGGGTCGATGAAGCCGTTGGCCGCGCCGAACACGGCGCCGGCCGCTCCGCCCATCATCGCGCCGATCGCCCACGCGGTCACCTTGTACCGGGTCGGCGAAATGCCGAGCACCTGGGCCGCTTCTTCGTTTTCACGGATCGCGACGAAGGCGTAGCCGAGCTTCGAGCGCGCGATGAAGAACGTCGCGATCATGCACGCGAGCGTCACGGCCCACATCGCGTAATAGTAGGTCGTGAAGTGCGCCTCGCCGATCTGCTTGATGCTCGCCCCGCCGCTGCCTCCGAGGAAATCGAGATTGCTCGCAAGGTCGGTCAGGCCGAGCGCGACTCCGAGCGTCGCGATGCCGAAGTAATGACCGCGCAAGCGCAAGATCGGCAAGCCCACGGCGACCGCGAACAGCGCGTTCACGATCAGCGCCAGACCGACGTCGGCGAACAGGTTGTCCACACCGGCCTTACTCAGCACCGCCGAGCAATACGCGCCGATGCCGAAAAACGCCACGTTCCCGAACGAGATGTAGCCGGTGTAGCCGCCGATCAAATTC
This sequence comes from Vulcanimicrobiota bacterium, assembly GCA_014304965.1. GTDB lineage: Bacteria > Vulcanimicrobiota > Vulcanimicrobiia > Vulcanimicrobiales > Vulcanimicrobiaceae > Cryoxeromicrobium > Cryoxeromicrobium davisii. Next base: position 4,356 of record JACRTZ010000058.1, read on the forward strand.
CAGCCGTAGCTCATCGCGGCGTACATCAAGATGTTGCGAAAGGTCAGGTTGAGGTAGTCGCTGTGGCCCGCGGGCACGAACAGCAATCCCGCCATCAAACCGAGTGAAACGAGAAATACCCAGCGTTTGCCGGTAATCGCGCCGCGGCGCGGCTTCGGCACGGCGACCACGTCGGAACTCAAGCGGTAGCGCGTCCGACGAGCCCGGTCGGCCGAACGATCAGCACGACCAGCAAGACGACGAGGGCGAGGACGTCCTGCAAGCCCGTGCCGCTCAGGTGCTGGCCCGCGATCGTCACGTCGAATTGCGTGGCAAACGACGACACGATCCCGTACACGAGTCCGCCGACGAGCGCACCCTCGACGCTGCCGAGTCCCCCGAGCACGCACACGACGAAGCCTTTGATCAAGAACGGATCGCCCATCGTCGGCGTCAACGGATACGACAGCGTCAGCAACGCGCCGGCCGCGGCCGCCAAGCCCGCGCCGAGCGCATACGTGATGCCGTACACGTGGGCGACGCGCACGCCGACCATCTGCGCCGCGCCGACGTCCATGGACGTTGCGCGAATCGCGCGCCCGAGCCGCGAGCGGTGCAGCCAGAGGTAGAGAATGCCGGTGATCGCGAGCGCCACCACGAGGGTCAAGAGTTTCGCCCACGGGACCGTGACGCCGAGCAGCGTAAAGTTCGCGCCGGTATAGGCCGTCTGCACGCCGCGCGTATCTCCCGTCCACACAAAGAGCGCGGTCGTCTCGATCAGCAGCGACAGCGCGAAGGTCAGCAGAAAGGTCGCGAGCACGGGGGCGCGCACGACCCGATTGATCACGCCGCGCTGGATGCCGTATCCGAAGGCGAACAGTACGACGAACGCAATCGGCACGGCCAGGATCGGGTCGAGCCCGAACGTGGACCAGAGCTGCCACGTAATGTAGGCGCCCAGCATGAGGAACGCCCCGTGGGCGAGATTGATGATGTTCATAATCCCGTACACGAGGCTGAAGCCGAGCGCAACCAGCGCCAGAATCCCGCCCGACAAGATGCCGTTGACGAGATTCTGGAGCACGAGCTGCATGTGTGCGCTACCCTTGCGGGCCCGGCGTTACCGTTTTCCCCACACGGGAATCGGATAGCGAAGCTTCGCGTTGGCGATTTCGGCGGGGAACACCGTCACGAGCTTGCCGTTTTGAATTTGGTTGACGACCATCGGCTTGTACACGTTGAGGCCGCGGTTGTCGAACTTGATCAAACCGAAGAACGTCGTGATGCTCAGGCTCGCGAGCGCATCGCGCACCTTTTCGCGGTCGAGCGAACCGGCTTTTTGGATCGCGTATTGGAACGCGAGGCACGCGGCCGTGGATTCGGCATCGTGATAGTCGGGGCGATGGTGGAACTGCTTGTCGAATGCGTCGGCATACTCTTTGGCCGTGCGATAGAATCCCGGAATCCCGCGATAGCCGACGGCTTCCGACCACTGCGCCCCGCCGACGATGTCTTCTGAATCCTTGCCGAGCGTGCCGACGAAGTCCGGCGTGTCCGGCCCGACCGAATAGCCGATGATCTTGGCCTGGACGTTCTGCTCCTTGAGACCCTTGTTGACCAGAATGGCGTCTTGCAAGTGTCCGGCGTTGAGGATGATGTCGGGGTTCGCGGCTTTGATCGCGCTGATGACCGACGACACGTCGGTCGCGCCGTCGGGATACTTGTTGGCGTATACGACCTTGAGGCCGTGCTGCTGCGCCCATGTCACCGCGCCGTCTTGCACTTCGAGCGAGAACGCGTCGCTCGAGGCCGAGATGGCGAGCGTTTGCGGACGCGGCTTTTGGTTGACCGCCATCTCGAGCACGCGTTGCAGATATTTCTTCGCCGGCGACAGCACGCCGAACGTATACTTATAGCCTTGATTGAAGATTTTCTCAGCCGCCCCGTTGCCTTCAACCATGGGGATTTTCTTGCGCTCGGCGACGCCGGCTACCGTGAAGGCGGTTCCCGAGCCGTACGGCCCGAGTAAGAAGTCGACTTTGTCTTGATCGATCAAGCGCTCCGCCAGCGTCTGGGCGGTGTTCGGCTTGGATTCGTCGTCGTAGTACTTGATGTCGACCTTATACGTCTTGGCGCCGACTTTCAGGCCGCCGTGCGCGTTGGTGTAGTCTTTCCAAAAATCGTAGCCCTCTTGCGTCAGATGGCCTTCCTTCGTGAGCGATCCCGTCAACGAGACGGCGGAACCAAACACGATGGTGTCCCCGGCCGCACGTGCTTGCGTCACCGGTACACCGAATGCCGCGAACACGAGGGCCGCAGCCAGAAATAAACGGATCGTCCTTATCACCGGGCATCCTCCATACAATGGGCCGCGAAACTGTTCTCTCCGGTTAGGAAGGTTAAGGCCCCGGCCCTCCCTGAGCGGCCGTGGCGAGCAGTCGAACGAAGGCGTGCGCGCGCTCGGCAGCCTCGTCGCCTCGCGTGCCCGCATAGGCTTCGACGAGCGCGCTGCCCACGATGGCGCCGTCGGCCAAGGCCGCGATCCGCCTGACGTGCTCCGGGGTGGCGATCCCGAAGCCGACGGCAACGGCCTTGCCGCTTGCCCTGCGCAGCGCGGTCACCCGCTCGGCAATCCAGGCGAAGTCCGGTTCGCGGCGCGTCCCCGTGACGCCGAGACGCGACACGAGGTAGACGAAGGCATCGCTCCCTTCCGCGATCCGCTCGGCGCGGGCAAGCGGGGTCGTCGGAGCGACCAGCAGCGGCAGCGCGAGCGCGCGCGCGGCGAACGCCGCACGTAGCTCTCCAATCTCTTCGAGCGGCACGTCGGGGACGATCGCCCCGCACGCACCCGAAGCCACGAGCTCGCCGGCAAAGCGCTCGATGCCGTATTGCACGACGGGATTGAGGTAACTGAACAGCACGATCGGCGGCGCCTCGTTGCGCACCGCCTCGCGCACGAGTGCGAAGACGCCGTCCAGGTTCATCTTGGCCTCGAGCGCGCGTTGCGCCGCAGCCGCGATGACCGGCCCGTCGGCGAGCGGGTCGCCGTAGGGAACGCCGAGTTCGATCGCATCGGAGAACGGGCCGATCGCGGCAAGAACCGCCCGCGTCGTTTCGGCGTCGGGGTCGCCCGCGCACAGATACGGAACGAGCGCGCAGCGCCCCGCGGCTTTGGCGGCGGAAAACGCCGCTTCGAGCCGCGCGAGTCCGGTCAGCTGCGCGTCCCGTTCTCGAGCGAAGCGACGTGGCGAACGTCTTTGTCGCCGCGTCCGCTCAAATTCACGAGCAGCAAGCCGTCGCGTCCGCGCTCGCGCGCGAGTTTCGCGGCAAAAGCGAGCGCATGCGCCGACTCGAGCGCCGGCACGATCCCTTCCCGTTCGGCGCAGCGGTGAAATGCGGCCAAGGCTTCGTCGTCGGTGGCGGACACGTACGTGGCGCGCCCGGTTTCCTTGAGGTGCGCGTGTTCCGGACCGACGCCGGGATAATCCAACCCCGCGCTGATCGAATGGGTCGGACGCACCTGACCTTCGGGCGTCTGCAGCAGATACGAACGCGAGCCGTGCAAAATGCCGATCGTCCCCGCGTTGAGCGACGCGGCGGTGTCCTCGAATTCGAGCCCGTGGCCGCTCGCTTCAACGCCCCACAAGCGCACCTCGGGGTCGCCTGCAAACCCCGAAAAGATGCCGATCGCATTGCTGCCGCCGCCGACGCAAGCGACCACGTCGCTCGGCAGACGTCCGAACCGTTCCAAGACTTGCGCGCGCGCTTCGGTGCCGATCACCTTTTGAAATTCGCGCACCATGTACGGGTAGGGATGCGCGCCGACGACGCTGCCGATGAT
>JACRTZ010000082.1 GCA_014304965.1 Vulcanimicrobiota bacterium
GCGTTCCCCAATAGCGCTGGCGCGAGACGAGCCAGTCGCGTAGCTTGTAGTTGACGGTGCGCGCGCCGATGCCGAGCGCCGTCAGTTTTTCCGCAATCGCGGTACGCGCCCCGCCGGAGGGCATGCCGGTATAGTCGCCGCTCGCGATGAGGACGCCGTCTTCTTCGTACGCCGCCTCGAGCCTGAGCTCGTCCGATGAATGTGTTCCGCTCGATGCGGCGACGACGCGCGCGATCGGCAGCCCCATCGCGCGCGCGAACTCGAAATCGCGCTGGTCGTGGGCGGGGACGCCCATGACGGCGCCGGTTCCGTAGTCGGCGAGCACGTAATTGGTCACCCAGACCGGGATGCGTTCGTTCGATAGGGGATTGCGCGCGAACGCTCCGGTCGGCAAGCCCGTTTTTTCCATCAAACTCGTGCGCTCGAGTTCGGATTTGTTGCGCACCGAGACCGCAAAAGCTTCGACGTCGCTCCTGCGTTCGGGATGCTGCGTCAAGATGCGCGCGACGATCGGGTGTTCGGGGGCGAGCGCGAGAAATGTCACGCCGAAAAGCGTGTCAAGCCGCGTCGTGTACGCCGAAACGCGCTCCTCGAGGTTCTCGATTTCGAACGAAAACGTCGCGCCCTCGCTGCGCCCGATCCAATTGCGCTGCATGGTGCGAATCTTGTCGGGCCAGCCGCTAAGGCGCTCGATACCTTCGAGCAGGCGGTCCGCAAAATCGGTAATCTTCAAGAACCATTGCGAAAGGTTCCGGCGCTCGACCAGCGTGTCGCAACGCCAGCAGCGGCCGTCTTGGACTTGCTCGTTGGCCAGAACCGTTTGGTCCTTCGGGCACCAATTTACGGGCGCTTCCCGCTTGTAGGCGAGTCCGTCTTCGTAGAGCCGTACGAACAGCCACTGGTTCCAGCGGTAATAGGACGCGTCGCAGGTCGCGAATTCGCGCGACCAGTCGTAACCCGTGCCCATCAGCCGGATGTCGCGCTGCATCTTCGCGACGTTGGAACGCGTCCACTCACCTGGGTCGACGCCGCGCTCGATCGCGGCATTTTCGGCCGGCAGTCCGAACGCGTCGAAGCCCATCGGGTGCATAACGTTGTAGCCTTGCATGCGCATCAAGCGCGCGTAAGCGTCGCCGAGCGTGTAGTTCTTAGCATGCCCGACGTGAAGATCGCCCGACGGGTACGGCAGCATTTCGAGCGCGTAGAACTTCTCGCGCGGATCGTCGTCGCGAGCGCGATAGATCCCGTCGCGTTCCCAGCGCTCTTGCATGCGCCGCTCGACGTTGCGGAAATCGTACGTGGGCGCGCGTTCCTCGACCATGGTGCGTTCAGTTTCCGTTTCGGGCGGCGCTTGGGCCTTGTCGTTTCCGTGCGCCGCAGTGAATATATCGAACGTGAACACGCGACAAGGCCTGGCCGTTGCAGCCGTTGCGATAGCTGGGTTCGCCGCCCTGATGCGCGCGCAGCGAGCGCCGGAGCCCGCGCCTGCGGTCAAGATCGCGGCGACGGTTGCCGCGCGCTCCGGACCAAACACGAGCGGAGCCGTGGTGTTCGTGGCGGGTGAAGTCGTGCAGCCCGGGGTTTACCGGCTGCCTCCCGGAGCGCGCATCGAAGCAGCCGTTCGCGCCGCGGGCGGCGTCAAGGCCGGCGCGGATCCGGTCGCGGTCAACTTCGCCGAGCCGCTGCGCGACGGCGAGGAAATCGTGGTTCCGGCGATCGGCCGGACGCCCGCCGCCCACGCTGCGAATGCGAATCGGCTGCCGCGCCCTCGCGCGCACCGTTCGGGGCGTTCCCGCGCGCCGAGTGCAAATCGCGCTGCGGCTCCAAGCCGAAAGGCGCCGCCGCTCGAGCCCGTCGACCTCAATCTCGCCGATGCGGCGCAACTCGAATCGCTACCCGGCATCGGCGCACGCTTGGCGGAGCGGATCGTGGCTTTCCGCGAAGCAAACGGCCCCTTTGCCGCGCTCGACGAGTTGCTCGACGTCAACGGCGTCGGCGAGCGTCTTTTGGAAGCGATCGCGCCCTACGTTACCGTAGGGCGCTGATCTTCGGTCGTGGTCGGGTGCGCCTACCAGCCGCCGTCGCCGCCGCCGCCGCCGTCGAATCCGCCGCCGCCGCCGCCGGCATCGAATCCGCCGCCGGAGTCGCCGAAGCTTCCGCCTCCGGCATTCCCCATGTCGGCTTGACCCGGATCGGATTGCCATCCGCCCGCATCGGGGGAACCGGCTTCGCCGGCGATGCCGGCACTCTGTCCCGCGTCACCGATGTTGGCGCCATGCTGCCCGAACATCTGGTTGCCGAGCCACGCGCCGCCGAGGCCGCCGAGCAGCCCGCTAAAGAAACCGCCTCCGCCGCCACCGCCGTAGCCCGGCCCATAACCGCCCGGACCGTAGCCGGGTCCCGGCGCGCCGGGACCGCCCGGGCCATAGCCCGGCGGCATCATCTTCGGGCCGGCCATGGCCCGGAAGATCGCGCGAATGATGAGGAAGCCCGCGAACAGGAAAATTCCGAGCCAAATAAGTGACATGCCGCCTCCAAACGATGATGATCCGACGGGCGCCGGCGCGCGAACCGGCGTCGTATGCCGGACGGCCGAGCTGCCCAAGTGACTGCGGTACTGATCGAGCACGAGGTTGACGCCGGTCGTGACCGCTTGATCGGGATCTCCCGAACGCAAGTAGCCGCGCATGGCATCGTGAATCGTCGTAAACGAACCGGACGGGAAGAACGCCTTCGAGGCCCTATCGCCGACGATCAGGTCCTTCTTTTCCGCTTTCGCAAAGTACAAGAGCACGCCGTTGACTTGCTGCTTGGCGAACGTTTGCTCGGCGGCGTCTTTGAGCGCACGCCCGTTGAGCGACGGTTCGGTGACGACGACGATCTCTTTTCCGCTTTGGCGGTCGAAATCGCCGATCGTTCGATTGAGGTTCGTCGCCGTCGCGGCGGAGAACAGTTGCGCGCCGTCTTGGACGTACGCGTCCCGTGCGAGGGCCGGCTGGGCCGCCGCGAGGCCGATGGCCAGAAGTGCGCCAAGCGCGCCGAACGTTTTCATGGAGTACCTCGTGCTGTTCACGCCCGCTAGTACCCTGCGCTCCCGAAAAGGTTCCAAGACGAGCATAAGCTCAGCGGGGGGCGACCATCACGATCGTGCCGACAATAGTAAACACGAAGAACGCCAAAAAGACCCAAATAAACGCCTTCTTGAAATTTTCGCGCATTCGGCGCCGGCTGCGGGGTTCGAGTTTCACGAACTCTGCGCCGCCCGGCGCGGCTCGCCCGTTCCCCACAGACGCTCGAGATTGTAAAACGTGCGCAATTCCGGCGTGAAGACATGCACGACAACCGGGCCGAGATCGAGTAATATCCAGCCTCCGTCGGCGTACCCTTCGATGCGCGCGACCGGATGGCCGCCGGCCTTGCTGCGTTCGACGATAGCGTCGGCGATCGAACGCGTTTGTATTTTGGATCGGCCGGTCGCGATGACGAACGCGTCGGCGACGATCGTGCGGCCGTCCAGCGGAAGGACGATGACGTCTTCCGCTTTCTTATCGAGGGCGGCGTCTTGGACGAGATCGATTAGGTCGGGCAGCTGGGTCTCCTCTCGCTTGGGGCGGCATGAGCGGGACGGTCGAGAGCGGCGATAGCCGCGATCGTTTGCGGCGCCGGCTTGCCGCCGCGCGCTGCGATATAATTCACGCTCTCGCGCAAAACGGCAAGCGTGCCGGCGTCAAGGTCTTCGAACGCGAGCGCCTCGAGTCGCGCGCGGCCCGCGAAGTCGCGTCCCGGTTCGACGCTGTCGGCGACGTACACGACCTTGTCGAGGCGCGACATATCGGCGGCGCCAAGCGTATGCGTCCGGATTGCGGAAAGCACCGCTTCGTCGCGTACGCCGAAACGTTCGCGAGCGATTTCCGCGCCGACCCGCGCGTGCAGCACGACGGGATTCGCCCGTTCGAAAGCATCTACGGGCAGGCCGCGCCGCACGCATTCGTCGAGCAGCCGGCTCGGGGAGTAGAGGCGGGCAAGATCGTGGAGCATGCCTGCCAGGCGGGCGTTTGCGGTTGTTTCCCGGTGACGTGAAGCGAGCCGGCCGGCCAAGCGCGCGACCCGCACGACGTGGGCATAACGATGCTCTTGTCCGAGCTCATCGCGTACGGCGCGCGCGAGATGCGCGAACGTCAAGAAGCGTCCACGTCGAGTGCGTTCTCGAGCTCCGCCGCGAGCGTGTCGAGGCGTTTGCGGTACAGCTCGCTGCGCAAATGTCCGGCCCACATGACGACGGCGTTCTCGCCATTGTCGCTGTAATAGCCGCGGCGCGTCGAAACGACCGAAAAACCATACTTTCGGTACAAGCGTTGCGCAACGTGGTTCGACTCGCGCGCTTCGAGCGTGAGCCACGAGGCGCCGCCGGCCGTCGCTTCGCGAATCAGGTGCACCAGCATCTGCTCGCCGTAATGCCGGCCGCGCCAATCGGGATGCACGGCGATGGTCGTGATGTGCGCGTCTTCGAGAATCACCCAAATCCCGCCGTACGCGATCAGATCGCCGCCGGAACCGTCGCGGCCGACGAAATAGTGCGCGAGCTTGTTGTCGCTCAGTTCGCTGGAAAACGCGCTCGTCGGCCACGATGCGGAAAACGAGAGTGCCTCGATGTGCGTGACGGCTCGTACGTCCGCATGCGACATCGGCTGCACGGACAGACGGGGCGGCGAATCGGCAGGGCGCGGCTCGAGTTCGGCCCTCACGCAGCTCCGTAATCGGCGCGCAGGGCATGCGCGTCGGGCAGCGGGTCGTGCGCGAAGGCTCTGCGGGCCAACGTGAGCGCCGCGGGAACCGTTTCCTCGGGAAGAGTCCGCACGTTGAGGCCGCGTTCGCCGAGGCGCGCGAGCGTGCCCTGCGCCGCCCCAAAGCAAGTCGCGGACGAGCCGCCGGGCAAAGCCGCGACGATCCAGTCTTCGGCCTCGGAAAGCGGCCCGCTAAACGTCGCCGTCTCGGTGGCTTGGCGCAATCGAACGTGCACGAAGCCCTTCTTCCCCGCGATGAACGCCGCGCTCGGCAGCTCCGCTTCGGCGGCCTCGACGACGTCGAACGAGGAAAGCGCCACGAGCGGCAGGGCCCGCGCGAGAGCCAGGCTCTTTGCGTAGCTGAGCGCGATTCGAAGGCCGGTGTACGCACCCGGCCCGACGGTCACCGCGATCGAGCGGACGGGGCCGAAGCCGGCCGGGCCCAGGACGGCGGCGACGATCTCCAAACCGCGTTCGAGCGCGTCGCCGCCCTGCGTGGCGGCACACCGCTCGATCGCTCCGTCGGGTGAGCGCAGCGCGGCTGAAAACGGTCCGAGCGCGCCTTCGAGCGCGAGAATCATCGGGCCGCCCGCGAGGCCCCCATGCGGCGGACCTCGATCTCGCGCGGAGCGTCGCCGGCGCCCTCGAAATGCACGGCGAGGTGTCGTTCGGGAACGAACGCGGGCCAGCGTTCCGGCCATTCGACGAGGACGATCGCGCCGTTTTCGAGCGCTTCTTCGAGCCCGAGTTCGCGCGCTTCGGCGGGATCGTCCAAACGGTAGAGGTCGATGTGCTCGACCGGCGGCGAACCAGCATACGTGTGGCGAAACGTGAACGTCGGGCTCGACACGTCGTCGCGGCCATGCAGCGCCCGGACGAGCGCGCGCGCAAACGTCGTCTTGCCGCTGCCGAGTTCGCCGCTGAGCGCGACGACGTCGCCCGGAGCGAGCGAAGCTGCGATTTCCGCCGCGATTTCGGCGATGTCCTCAAGCCCGGCTAAACGCTTGTGAATCTGCGTCAAAGAGAAGAATTTCGACCCGATTTCGCGAAGAATTGCAGAGATGTGGTGGAGACGGCAAAGCCGCGATAGCCGGCTTCCGTCCGCCCCTTTCTTCGCCGTGCCGCCACGCGCGTCCGCGCGTCAGGTTGAGTATTGAATAACGATCTCAGAACCACCCAAATCAACGTCGAAGACGAGATGCGGGAGTCCTATCTCTCGTATGCGATGTCGGTCATCGCTTCTCGCGCTTTGCCGGACGTCCGCGACGGACTCAAGCCGGTGCAGCGCCGCATTCTCTACGCAATGTCCGAGATGGGATACGGTCCCGAAAAGCAGCACCGCAAGTGCGCGGGCGTCATCGGCGAAGTGCTCAAGAACTATCATCCGCACGGGGATTCGTCGGTGTACGACGCGCTCGTGCGCATGGCACAAGATTTTTCGCTACGCTATCCGCTGATCGACCCGCACGGAAACTTCGGGTCGATCGACGGCGACCGTCCTGCAGCGTATCGCTACACCGAGGCGCGGCAGGCGCGCATCGCGCTCGAGTTGCTCGCCGATATCGACAAAAACACGGTCGACTTCATTCCGAATTTCGACAACCAAGGCAGCGAACCGACGGTGCTCCCGGGGCGCTTGCCGCAACTCTTGGTCAACGGTTCGAGCGGCATCGCGGTCGGCATGGCGACCAACATCCCGCCGCACAACCTCGGCGAGATCTGCGACGCGATCGCGTATCTGATCGATCATGAGGGCGAAGATCCCGACGCGCTCGACTCCGCGCTCGCGGACATCGTGCACGGCCCCGATTTTCCGACCGGCGGTTTTCTGCTCGGCCGCGAAGCGATTCGCACCGCGTATCGCACCGGTCGGGGCTCGGTCCTCATGCGCGGCAAAGCCGAAATCGTCGAGGACGACAAGGGCCGATTCAAGATCGTCATTACCGAGGTGCCGTTCCAAGTGACGACCTCGCGCATCGTCGAGGCGATCGCGCAGGCCTACGAAGAGAAATCGATCGTGGGCATTTCGAAGCTCGAAAACGAGTCGAGCCGCAAAGGCATTCGGATCGTCGTCGAATTGACGCGCAACGCTACCCCGAACGTCGTGCTCAACCAGCTCTACAAGCATACGCCGCTGCAGACGAGTTTCGGCTTTAACATGCTGGCGCTCGTTCCCGTGAAATCGAGCGTGCCCGGCATCGAGACGTCGCTCGAGCCGCAAGTGCTTTCGCTGCGCCAGTTTATCGAGCACTACGTCGCGCACCGCAAGACGGTGGTCCGGCGCCGCACCGAATACGATTTGGGCAAGGCGCGCGATCGCGCACACATCCTCGAAGGCTTCAGGATCGCGCTCGACAACATCGATCGCGTCATCAAGATCATTCGCGACAGCGCGACGACCGAAGTCGCGCGCGAAGCGCTCATGCAGCGCTTCTCGCTGACGGTCGTGCAGGCCAACGCGATTCTCGACATGCGCCTGCGGACGCTGACCGGTCTCGAGCGCGCGAAGATCGAAGAAGAATACGCCCAACTGCTCAGGACGATCGCCGAGCTGGAAGACATTCTCGCGAGCGTGCGGCGCATCGCCGCGATCGTCAAGCAAGAAGCGGCCGACATCAAGAAGCGTTTCGGCGACGAGCGCCGCACGCAGATCATCCTCGGCGGCGACGAGATGAGCGACGAGTCGTTCATCCAGGACGTCGAAGTCGTCGTGACCTCGACGGTCGGTGGCTACATCAAGCGCGTCTCGGTGGACACGTTCCGCGCGCAAAACCGCGGGGGGCGCGGCGTTATCGGCATCGCCAACTTGAAGAAGGAAGACGTCGTTCGCAACTTCTTCATGACGCGGACGCTGCAGACGATCTTGTTCTTCACAAACAAAGGCCGCGCGTACCGGCTCAAGGGCTACGAGATTCCCGACAGCACGCGGCAAGCGCGCGGCACCGCGCTGGTCAATTTGCTGACGTTACCGCCAGGAGAAAACGTGACCGCCGTTTTCCCGATCAGCGACTTTGAGGAAGGCAAATACCTCGTGATGGTCACCCGCCGCGGCGTGATCAAGAAATCGCCGCTGACCGAGTTCGCCAATATCCGCAAGAACGGATTGAACGCTGTCTCGCTCGACGAGAACGACGAACTGTTGGCGGTGGACCTATCCGACGGCACGCGCAACGTGATCCTCGCAACGCGCGAGGGCATGGCGGTGCACTTCAGCGAGAAAGACGTGCGGCCGATGGGCCGTAACGCACGCGGCGTCCGGGCGATCACGCTCGCTGCCGGCGACGAAGTCGTCGCGATGGACGTCGAGGAGGCGTCGCGCCGCGAGGTCTTGATCGTCACCTCGCTCGCGTACGGAAAGCGCACCCCGATCGACGAGTACCGCCACGGGG
>JACRTZ010000040.1 GCA_014304965.1 Vulcanimicrobiota bacterium
GCGGATGGGCGTTGGCGCGCAGTGGCAGGTATATGTAGAGCAGCAGCGGGGCGACGGAATCGTAGCGCAGCGCGACGCCGTTGCGTTTCGCGATCATGAAAATCAGTTCGGGCTCGAAGGTGCCCTCGATATGGAGATGCAGTTCCGCTTTGGGGAGGCGGCGCGCGAAATCGGCGTCGGTCATTGGGTGTTCTGAAGCGCGGCAAAGCCGCGAAGTCCTCCCGGCGGGAGACGGCGGCCGCCGCTCGGAACGATGCTGGGCGGCTCGGTACCGGTTCCCCTTAGGAGGTCTCGGGTGAAATCATCGTCTTTCTTCGCTATTATCCTCATCTCGTTACTCGCCGTTACGGGCGCGTCGCCCGCATCGGCAAAGCGCTGGAACAACCCTCAGTGTCATCGGAGCTGCGAAGCGAATTTTCACAGCTCGATGCGAAGTTGCAAGGCATCGTATCGCGGGCGGGCTCGCGGGGACTGCGAGCGAGATGCGCGCAGGCGCCACGAGAGCTGCAAACGTTCCTGCCGGCACTAACGGCCGGCTAGTCTGATCTAAGAAGGGGCTGCTCGGGGAGATTCTCGGCGGCCCTTTCGCTTTCGTCTCGCGAAAGGATGTGACGGCCGTCACGCGGCCGGTCAGGCCGGCCCTCGGCGCGCCGACAACCTCATTATGTCAGCCGAGTGGGTCAACGCCCTCGCCGCCGTCGGCACGTTCGTCGTCATCGCCGCGTCGGCGACCGCCGCGCTCGTTCAGCTGAGCCACATGCGCAGCGGCAATCAGATCGCCGCGCTGACCGAGCTGCGGAACACCGTCGAGTCGGACCGTTTCAGAGCGGCGGAGGAGTTCGTCCTGCACGAGCTCGCGACGCGCTTGAAGGAGCCGGACTTCCGGGGCGCCCTCGGCACGCCGGAGTTCAAATCGCGCTTCAGCAGCGAATGGCAGGCCATGCGGCTCGTTGCCAATTTTTTCGAGAACATGGGCTTGTTCGTGAAGAAGGGGATCCTCGACCACGCCTGGCGTGCGAAGTGTGGCACGGCGTCATCCTGCTCGATTGGCACGCACTGGCAGGCTGCGTCGCCTTGCTGCGCGAGGCATTTGCGGCGCCCGCGATCTGGGAGAATTTCGAATACGTCGCGGCGTTGTCGCAGCGGTACAAAGACCAGCATCCGAGCGACGTCTTCCCGCGGCACGTGCCCCGCATGCCGGTGGACACTTCGCTCTTGCGCGATTTCGTCGAAACCAAGAACCACGCAACCGGGGAACGGCGGCGCTCGCAGCGCCTGCGCCGCCACATAGCCTAACTTCTCGGCGGAACCCGCATCGGCGGGTGAGGCTGGAAGAGAACCCTCGTGCATCGAAGCACCGGTCATGCCGATTGTGAAACCCGTCAGCAAACCGGGCAAGTCGCCTTCTCAACTCATCAGCGAGAGAATCGCGGAGCTCGGCGACTGGCGTGGCGAGACGCTTGCCCACGTTCGCAAGCTCATCAAAGAAGCGGACCCCGACGTAACCGAAGAATGGAAGTGGAGGGGAGTGCCGGTCTGGTCTGACGGCGGGATCATCTGCACGGGCGAGTCCTACAAGGCGATCGTAAAGCTCACGTTCCAAAAGGGCGCCTCCATCAGCGACCCCAAGGGCGTCTTCAATGCCAGCCTTGATGGAAACGCACGGCGCGCAATCGATCTGCATGAAGGCGACAAGATCAACGAACCGGCCTTCAAGGCCATCATCCGCGCAGCCGTCAAGCTGAACGCTAAAAAGAAATAGCGGCGGCAGGCTGCATTCTCAGCCTTACGACGCTTCCTTGAGTTCCGTCGCGGCGAAACCGTTCGCGAAGAGGCCGTCAACGATATCGTGCATCGCCGGATCGAGCCGCCGCAAGCGCGCGCGGGTCGCGCGCGGCCAGCACGATGATGGGTCGTTAGCGCCGACGTACGCGCGCACCGCCTCCGCGAAATATTCGTCGAGACCGGTCGCCGCATATGGCGTTACGAAATGCCGCGCGGCCGAGAATGCCGTTCTGATGGCGGCGTCGTAGCCGGAGCGGTAGGTGCCGCCGCCGAGCGCGCAATCGAGCGCGTGGCCGAACTCGTGCGCGACCGTCATCGGGCTGGTCGAGCGCAAATACACCGTTCGCTCTTCGACGACGAATAATCCGGCCGGCGGAACGGGCCAGGCGTCCACATCCACGCCGAGACGCCGCAGCGCGGAGGATGCCTCGCGGTAGCGCCGCCGCTTCGAGAGCGGCACGATGCGAACGTCGCGCAGGATCGCGAAACCTAGCGCTTCGGGCCCGAACCGCTCGAGGGTGGCGGCGATCGCTCGCAGCGAGCGGCCCGACGTGCGTCCGCGGATGAGTTGCGCGACGAGCGCCTCGCACTGCATAGGGCGACGGTCGCACGCCGATGTTGCGAGGCCGCTTCCGAAGTGTTTTCATGCTGCGGGCGCCCCCGCTGCAGCGGCGTGAGATACCTATGCTTAGCGGCCAAAAAACGGGGCACAAGGATGGCATGGAACGCAATGCCACGACCAACAGCGACGAACCGCTCACCAACGATAGCGGAGCGGAAGGCCTCGAAGACGTCGACCTTGACGACGACGACGAAGGCGACCCGGACGACGCGGCCGCCGACGACAACATAGAAGCTTAGCTCGGCGACGCGCCGAGTTCGGTCCGGAACTCCCACAGCTCGGGGAAAAATTTCTTCGACAAGGTTTTTTCAAGGTACGCGACGCCGAGCGAACCGCCGGTTCCGGGCTTCATGCCGATCATCCGTTCGACCATGCGGACGTGCCGCGAACGCCACAGTAAGAAACGCTCGTCGAACTCGATGAAATCTTCGAGCAGCAGGTACAGATCGTAATGGCGCTCGGACTGCTCGTAAATCGTTTTGAGCGTCGCGAGAAGCGGCTCGCGATCGCCGGCAGCGAAGCCGCGCCGCCTTAGGACGTCTTTGAGCGCGTCGTAGAGGGTTCGTTCCGCCAAGCGGCGATCCAAACGGGCGCGCTCCTCGGGCGTGGGCGCCAGGTGTTCGTGATCGGCCGACGCGCGCGCGCCGCACAGGAACTCGATTTCTCGAAATTGGGCCGATTGAAAACCGCTTGCGGGATTCAACCGGTAACGAAAAGCGTTAAAATCCTGAGGCGTCATGGTTTCGAGGACGTCGATTTGCTGTTCGAGGAGTTTCTGGATCGCGTGGATGCGGCGGAAGTTTTTTTGGACTTTCAAGAGGTCGTCTGCCGCGAGGTGAGCGATCGCCGCGTCGATCTCGTGCAGCATCTGTTTGAACCATAATTCGTATACTTGGTGCACGACGATAAACAGCAGCTCGTCGTGGTGCGGCGGATCGCTTTGCGCTTTCTGCAGGGCGAGCAAGTCGCCGATTTTCAAGTACGAAGCGTACGTCAGAGCGCTCATGCGTCTTAGTGCGTCGGGCGGACGCGGTACACCGCCCCGTTGAGATCGTCGGCGACGAAGAGGCTGCCCTTGGGACCGACGGCGACGCCGGTCGGACGCCCGGTGCGCGATTGGTCCGCGCGCTGCCAGCCGCCCACGAATTCTCGCCACTGCTTGGCCGGGTCGGACCAGTCGACAGCCGCGATCGGATCGTCCCCGCGCAGGGGCACGAAGGCCACCCGCGGCGGCACGAGCGGCCGGTGCCACGAACCGTGGAGCCCCACGAACGCCCCGCCCGCATACTCTTGCGGAAACGCGTACTTGCCGCGCAGACCGCGCGGATAGATGGCGGCGCCGATCGGCGTATCGTACGCGGGGAAGACCGCGCGCGGCGGCGTCACGCCTGAACAATCGTTGCCGTGCACCGGCTTGCGGTTTTCGTAACAGACCGGCCAGCCGTAGTCCACGATGCCGTCGTGCAGCGTGAACGGATCGAAAATCTCGTACGGGTGACTCGCCTCGAGTTCGTCTTGACCGGCCACGCCCGCCCAGACCGCGCCCGTCGCGGAGTTGACGGCGAGCGCGATCGCGTTGCGGATGTGAACGGCCTTCGGGTGCATGCCGCTGCCGTCGAGATTCGCCTCTTGGATGGTCGCGCGCGTCGGATCGGTTTCCGCGCAGGCGTTGCACGACGAACCGACGCTGATATACAGTTTGTTGCGCGAAACGGCCACGGTCGTCGTCGAATGGCCGCCTTGATTACCGGGACGAACGCGAGCGATCCGCACCGGTTCCCCCGCGGCGGCGTGTTTGGCGGCGTCGTAGCCGACGAACCACACGCCCGAACGCCCACCAACGTAGAGTTTTCCGTCGCCGAGCGCCACGCCGGAATCGGGTGCGTCGGCGATCGTGGCAAACGTGCGTGGGGCGCTCGGCGAACCTTCGGCGTCGCTGACGATCTCAACGCTGCCGCCGGACGTTCCGACGAACAAATCGCCGTTCGGCGCGATGGCGAGTTCGCGGGCTTTCGGGACGCGCGCGATCGACTCGATTTCGAAGCCGCGCGGCACGGTCAATTCGGCCGGAACGCGGTCTTGAGCGGCGCTCGGCGGCGCGAGTGCCGCCGCGAGGCTGGAAAACGCAAAAACGGCGCCCAGGATTCTGAGTCGGGCGATCATGCTCGTCTCTTACCCGGGACGCCGCTCTTTGGTTGTCCTCTGGTTACGGGCGCCCCGGACCACCCATGTCGTGGGGTCTGCCCATTCTGCCACGTGGGCCGCCCATGCCGGGTCCGCCCATCATGCCGGGCCCGCCTGGTCCGCCGTGCGCGAGCCGGAGGAGGTAATGTCCGGCATCCGCCGGCCGTTTGGTTCCCGGTGCGCGCGAACCGGCGCCGGGTCCCATGCCGCCCGGTTGCGCGTTCATCTGCGATTGGTGTGCTTCCATCCGCGCCCGCGCGTCGGCGGGCATCTGCGCTTGCATTTGGGCCATCATTTTCTTATGCATGGCCGTCATCTGGTCGCGGAAATTCTGATGAATGCTTAGGACCGCCTTGGCCTCCGCGGGACTCAAACTCGCGTTGAGCTTGCTCGCGGCCGCCTCGGGATCGGGATTTGAAGAAATCGCCAGCTGACCGACGAGGCTCGCCAGTAACTGCCGGTGCGCCGGCGTGAGTGCTGCCAGCGCTTGCGTGCGCTCTTGGGCGTGCATCTGCCGCATCTGCGCGAAGGCTTGCTGGTGCATCTGCCGCATCGCCTGGCGCTGAGCTTGGCTCGGCGGCGAGGGCGGTGCTGGTGCGGCTGGGGTGGCGTCGTCCGCCAGCGCGAACGCCGGAGATAGTAAAAATGCCAGAGCGAGTCCGGCGAGTATTGCTTTCATAGCTTCAGCCTACCCCAGAATACTCAGGCCCGACTGGGAAGAAGGCAGCAGCCTTCCGAGAAGGATACCCGCTCGGAACTCGGTCAGGAGCACTTTCTCGCATGCAGTGGTTGATGTTTGCGGCGGCATTAGCGGCGCCGCTCGGCTTCACGCCGGCCCCCGAAGGCGGCCCGGCGTTCGATCAGGCGCGCTGGCTGGCGCCCTCTCTTGCCATCATCGCCGCGGGCGAGGGGCCCGGCGCTCCCCGCGGCGCGGGCTTCGCCATCGCCTCGAACTCACGGGCATCGTATTTCCTGACGGAGCGCAACCTGGTCGCCTACGCACCGGCGATCGGCGTGTTCTTGCAGCACCCGACGCGCCATTGGGTTCCCGGCCACGTGATCGCGACCGGCGGCGACGCGCTGGACGCCGCCGTCATCGAAGTCCCCGAACCGTTCGTGCAGCCGGTGCTGCTTTCGACGGGCGACCTTCGCTCGTTCTGCTACGTCGAAGGCGCCGGCGCTTTCGCGCGGACGCTCCGTCAGCGCTGCTGGATGCAGCTTCCCGATCCGTGGAATACGAGCGGCGAATGGGCCGGCGGCGTGCCGTTCGCGCGGCTCGAGGGATTCTTCCAAGACGGCGCTTACGCTACGCTACAAGGCCCGGTCCCGCGCGCGATCCCCGGAACGCCGCTGCTCGATTACGAGAGCGGCATCGTCGTCGGCATGGTGGCCGAACGCCAAGCGGAAACAGGTGACGTCACCGTCGTCAATCTCGGCCGCTTGGTGCCGATGCTGGCCTCGGCGCGTATCGGCGTCCGCAACGCCGCGCTACGCTGACGCTTCTAACTCAACGTTCCCTCCGCCGGCCCGGGTTGGAATGCGTATTCCAACGATCAGAAGCCAAAGGCCGACGGCCAGTTCGACGATTCCGATCGGCACCCAACCGTAGGCTGGAATTGCGACATGTGGGAGAAGAATCCGTAGCAGGCCGATGAGTAGTCCGAGCAGCGAGGTAAGCATGCCGAAAACGGATAGAATCCTCGGAATATAGCGCGCTGTAAACAGCAAGTAGAAGAAAATGATCGACGCGGCGGCATAGCAGGCGGTGCCGACAACCCGTGCAATGCGCCATACTTCTGATGCGGGACCCAGCAGCGACTGGAACTGATTTATCTCGATCGTATTCGACGGCTGAAAAAGGATAAATGCTACGATTGACATGAGTGCGCCGATGATGAAATGCGCGAGCGAGCATGCAAGCGCCGCGCCTGCAAGCTTCGCGTTTATCGGTTTGAGGGTTATGTAAAGGGAAACGGCGAGTAGTATCGCGATGAGGGCCGCGGCGATGGAAAGACCGGACATGATTTGAGTCCACCGATGCAGTGTTGCTGCTATATCTCGGTCATAGGCCCGATTGGCCAACACGTACCGGTAGGCAGCGGTTCGAACCAGCACAAAAAATGCCACGCTCAACAGATACATCGCTCCAGCGATGCGCGCAAAGAGACGTTGGGTGTTTTCTGCGCTCGTGAAGCGAGCGTCTACCCCCGAGGACGCGTTAATCTAATTTGCGCCGGGGCGCGGGGCGTTGACGGCGCCGCCGTACTCCAGCCCCCACAATCCGTAGAGCGTTCCGCAGCGCGTGCCGGTCGGCAGCGCGGCCGCAAAACGCGCGCGCGCCGTTTCATTGGATTGCAGCCACGCGTCTTCGTCGGAATCGAGCGACGGAAGGATCGTGATCTTCAAGCGAGCGGCGCGGTCTTTGGCAAGTTCGAGGACGTGAGGATACATCGCATCGTCGTCGAGGGCGTGCCACAGGGCCGAGCGCGAGAATCCCACGCCGCCGTCATCGAGCCGTTCGAGCCACGCGCGAATGAAATCAACTTGCAGGCTCGAGCCGTCGAAGCGTCCGCATTCGCGCTTGTACGGCGCCGGAAAGATCGGCCCGTCCACGGCGCCGAGGGCGATCATCTTTCCCCACAGCACGAGTACGCGCCGGCGCACGACGGTTTGCAGTTCGGTCGTACCATCGCTCGCGCACGTGTCTTGGGTTTTCATCCAGAGCGCGGCCTCGGGATCGGCTAGGAGCGTCGTCAACTCTTTCGAGCGTTTGAGATAGTCGTCGCTACTCACGGGCTGCTCGGCCTCGATGGCTTTCAGCCGGGTGGCGACTGAATCCACGATGCCGCCGGTGCAGTGTTCGGCGCGCGCGGGAGCGGCCGGTGCGAGCGCGCAAGCGGCGAGAACGAATGCGGCGACGAGCGGAAAACGGCGCATGGAGTCCCCTCCATTTCGCCCGGCGTGAGGAAAAAGCCGCCTGCGTGCGCGGGGGACCGCACCGCCGCGACGGAAGCATCGCGTCCGATGCAAACGTCCGACCCGCCGACCGGCCAAGCGATCCAGCCCTCCCAAAACGGGCACGCGGATCCCGATCCGCAAGAGACCCAAGAGTGGCTCGAAGCCCTTGACGGCGTCCTTGCGCGCGAAGGACCTGCGCGCACGAAGCAGCTTGTCGAGCGGGTGGTCGAGCGCGCGCAAACGAGTGGCGCGCACGTCGCCCTCAACGTCCAGACGCCGTACGTCAATACGATCCCGGTCGCGCGCCAGCCGAAGATGCCGGGCAACGACGAGTTAGAAACGCGGCTGCGCCACTACATCCGGTGGAACGCGATGGCGATGGTCGTGCGCGCGAACGAAGCGTCGTCGGAACTCGGCGGCCATGTTGCCAGCTTCGCTTCGTCGGCGACGTTGTACGACGTCGGCTTCAATCACTTTTTCCGCGCGCCGAGCGAGACGTTCGGCGGCGATCTCGTGTTCTTCCAGGGTCACTC
>JACRTZ010000190.1 GCA_014304965.1 Vulcanimicrobiota bacterium
GTCGCGCCATTCAGAATGGAAGCCGCCGGCCAACGGCAAGGCCTAAAGGGGGCCCGCGCCGCGGCAGTGGCGCGGGGGCGCGCAGCGGCGCGAGCAATGTGCGAGCGGCGGAGTCGCGAGCGCTCGCGTAGCGTCGCGAAGTGCCAAGCGCGACGCAGCGTGTCGCGCCATTCAGAATGGAAGCCGCCGGCCAACGGCAAGGCCTAGTTCTCGCTTAGCCGCCGACGGCGACCGGATGCAGTCCGAACAGCGGTGGGATGAAGTGTCCCGCGAGGTAGGATATGACGAAAACGGCCGCGCCGTATGAGGTGATTTCGAGGCCCTTCACAATCGGGTTGCGGCCGCCAAGCCGGCCCGCGAAGACGCCGATGCTAAAGAGCGTAGCGACCGCAAACGCAAGGCAGCCCCACATCGCGGTGACGAGCGCGATCGGAAAGAGGTAGGGCAGGAGCGGCAGCGCGTGCCCGAGCGCAAACGACCCTCCCATGCCGAAGGCGGCAGCCGGACCGGCGGGCTCGGCGGCGCGCACGTCGATGCCGAACTCATCGCGCACCATCTCGTGCAGCCAGATGTCCGGGTTTTTGGCTAGCCGTTCGACGATCGTCTGCGCTTCTGCGTCGGTGAAGCCTTTGAGCCGGTAGTACGTCAGTTGTTCGGCGAACTCGTCTTCCGGTTTTTCGAGCATCTCGAGCCGCTCGAAGTCGATCGCGTTCTCGATGACCTCGCGTTCCGCTTTGTTGCCGAGATGCTCGCCCACGCCCATCGAAATCGCGCCGACCAAAAGCGACAGCGCGCCGGTAACGAGGATCGTCGTGCGATCGCTCGTCGCCGAGCCGATGCCGGTCGCGATGCCGAGCGATGTCAAGACTCCGTCCTGCACGCCGAAGACGATCTGACGAATGCTGCGCTGGCGCTCGAGGCGGCGGCGTTCGATCGTGTCCGGTATGCGCGGGGCATGTTTTCCGCGCGAGGCCACCTTGAGCAGGCGGCTATCGACGTCGATCGCGGAAGAATTACGCGGCTCGCTCACCGCGAGGCCCTTCGAAGCCGGGCTTTGCGCAGGCCTTCCTAGAGACGGAGTTAGGCGCGGCTAACTCCAAGATACCCCCGTGCCCTCAGAGCCTGAAAACCCGAACCCCATCGTTGCGATGGCAATGCGCATTCGCGCGCGCCGCGACGTCGAAACGGCGGTTGATTCCGCAGTGCCGATGGTGCAGCCGGCCGTTGCGGCGTCGCCGAACGACGCGGCTGCCGGACTCGAAGCGTTCGGCGCGGCCCTGCAACTCGCCGCGAAACGGCTCAACGGCATCCTCGGGAAATCCGGCGTCACCTATGTGAAGCTCGAACGCCCGTTGCGCTTGCGCGTACGCTTTCGCGGCAAGCGAATCGGCCTCGACCTCGATGTCGACCGTCAACTCGTGATCGTTCGGGGCGAGGGATTAGAAGGCGAGTATCAATTCGATTCGGGCGCGTCGGTTCCGGCGCTCATCAACCTTTCGAAACTGTCGACCGAAGCCGGCTACGGCGATCCGCTGACGGCTGCCGGCGTGCTCAAGACGATTGCCCGCGATGCCGAGTTGCCGCGGCCGGCGCACCTCGACCAACCGCCCCTAAAGCTCTAGCGGATACCTTGTCGCGCAACGCACGAGCGACGATCGGCGCGCTCGGGCAGAGTTCTCGCACCGGGCATTTCGCGCAGAGCGGGACCGGCGCTTTGCAAATCGCGCGCCCGTGCAAGATCAGCCAGTGGTGCGCGTGCCGCACCTTGTCGCGCGCGACGAGTTTGACCACGTCTTCCTCCACCTGACGCGGCGTCGTGCCGAGCGTGAAGCCCAAGCGGTGCGCGACGCGGAATACGTGCGTGTCCACGGCCAACTCCGGCGCTTCGAACGCGACCGACAACACGACGTTCGCGGTCTTGCGACCAACGCCGGGCAATGCCTCGAGCGCCTCACGATCGCCGGGAACTTCGCCCCCGTGACGTTCGACCAAACCTTGCGCCGCGGCGATGATGTTCTTGGCCTTCATGCGGAAGAACCCGGTCGACTTGACGATCGCTTCGACGTCGCTCTGCGAGGCCGACGCGAGCGCTTGCGCGGTCGGATATCTCGCAAAGAGTTGCGGCGTCGTGAGGTTCACGCGCACATCGGTCGTCTGCGCGCTCAGGATCACGGCAATCAACAGCGTAAACGGAGAATCGTAGGCGAGTGCGGTCTCGGCGTTCGGATACGTTTTCTCGAGGACTTCCAGTTCTCGGCGCGCGCGTTCCCGCGTCACCTTTTTCGCCGGGAAAGGGATCTTGGTCGAAGGCGCAACCCGCGCTCGGCCGCGAAGCGTTGTAGGCACGATGCCGCTTTTTAAGACCAAGGACCCGAGCATCCCGCCGGGCCAGACGCTGACCACCGGATTTCCGGTGCTGCACGTGGGCGACGTGCCCCAGTTCGACCCCGCCACCTGGCGCCTGCGCTTCTTCGGCCTCTGTGAGAACCCGTACGAATTGTCGTGGGATCAACTCCGCGCGGAGCCGGCGGTCGAGTGGCACGGCGACATTCACTGCGTGACCCGCTGGTCGAAAAAGAACACGACCTGGCGCGGGGTTTCTTTCCGAAGCTTAGTCGAGCGCGCGAAGCTGAAATCAGGTGTGACGCACGTCGTGCAGCACGCCGACAACGAGTACACGACGAACTTGCCCATCGAAGCGATGCTCGGCGACGACTGCCTGATTGCGTACGAGTTCGACGGCGCGCCGCTCGAGCCGATTCACGGCGGTCCCGTTCGCATGCTGGTTCCGAAACTCTACTTTTGGAAATCGGCGAAGTGGATCAAGGGCATCGAGTTTCTCGACCGCGATCAAAAAGGGTTCTGGGAAGTGCGCGGCTACCACAACGAAGCCGATCCGTGGAAAGAGGAACGCTACAGCGACGTTCCCAGTTGGTTCGGCTAACGCCTCACCAACTGGGTTCCCGATAGTTTAAAAGCGGTTCCGCTCCGCTCCCCCGCCCCCACACGCAAAGCGCGTGGGGCCCCGTGGTTCGGCTAACCCGCGCGCGCTTAGCCCGGCAAGCGAACGCGTTCCCGCTCGGCGACAAGCAAGCCGTCCCTCGCGAGCGCTGCGGTCGCAACCCGCACATCGCTCAAACCGTGTGCGCTGAGCACCGGCTTGAGGACCCGATACAAGACCAGGAGCGAAATACTCTTGTGCGGCGGCAGCGAGCGAAGATGATCGACGATCCGGCCGCGCAGAAACCGCATGGTTTCTTCGAACGGCGGCTGTGTCGGGCGCTTGCCGGTTCGTGCCGGCCACGCCACCTCGGGCATGAGCGGCGCAGCAGCGCAGAGCGTGCGAAGCGGGCACACGAGACAGTTCGGGCTGCGCGCGCTGCAGACGGTCGCGCCGAGGTCCATCAGGGCGGAATTAAAGTCGAATCCGCGGCCGCGCGGCACGAGCGCGCCGGCCACTGCATCAAGAGCGGCAACGGCGATGCCGTCCGCATTCGCGCGGCCAAGTTGCGTGCGTGCGACGATGCGACGAACGTTCGTATCCACGGCGATCGCGTCGCGGCGAAACGCGAACGCGAGAACTGCGCGCGCGGTGTACGGTCCGATTCCCGGCAGCGCCAGGAGCGCGGTCTCGTCGTCCGGCAACGCGCCGCCGTGGCGTTCGCACACGGCGCGAGCTAACTCCCGCAAACGAACCGCGCGCGAGTTATAGCCGAGCCCGCGCCATTCGGCGATCACCTCGCGCGGCGCCGACGCCGCAAGCGCCGCGAAGTCGGGAAAACGCAGGACGAAACGTTTGAATGCCGGCAGCACCCGGTCCACCTGCGTTTGCTGAAGCATGAATTCGCTCACGACGACGCGGTAGGGCGTCGGCTCCCGGCGCCACGGCAAATGCGCGCGGCCGTGGACGGAATGCCACCGGAAGAGCGCGGCCGCGAGCGTCACGGCCGACCGTTTCGTTGGCGCCGAAACGCTCCCTCGCCCGAAGGACGCCCCTCCCGCACCGCTAACTCCCGTTCAAACGGAGGATCGTTCCTGGCGCGATTCATCGACGTCGCCGCGACGTTGCCGAAACCGGTCGACAAGCGGGCGCGCATCGCGGGCTTCTTCTCCGTACTCTTCGTCGTCGCGGTTGCGGCTGCAATGCTCTTCACGATCGACCGTTCGCCCTTGCGCGCGATTGCGGCCGGCGATTTTCCCGGATTGTATTGCGCGGGCAAATTGATGGCCGGCGGAGCCGATCCGTACGCCGCCGCGCCGCTCGAAGCGTGCGAACACGTCTCCGCCTGGGATCCGCTCGAACTGCCGCGCGGGCCCGGCGAAGTGCGCCCGGCCACGATCCCGCCGTACGTCGCCGCACTGTTCGTGCCGCTGTCGTTTCTCTCGTTCGAGCGGGCGGCCGCGCTGTGGTTTGCGATCGTGTTTGCGGCGCTCGCCGGATCGCTCCTCGCACTCCGGCGCGCGACGGGCCTTTCGTGGCTCGTGCTGTGCGGAAGCATCGCAGCGACGGCTGCATACGCCGGCGCGGCGTTCGGCTCGCTCGCACCGATCGCGCTACTCGGCGTCGCGTGGAGCGCGGCGCTCTTGAAAAACGAGCGCCCGAAATCCGCCGCGCTTGCAGCCTTGCTGTCGCTCGCGCAGCCGCTCGTGGGGATTCCGCTCCTGCTCGCGCTCGCCGTGTGGTCCGGGCGTGCGCGGCTGAGCGCGCTGCTCGGCCTCGCCGTCGTTACGGCGGCGTCCGCGGTGCTCGTTCCAAGCGCTCTGAATGCCGAATTCTTTTCGCGCGTCGCCGTCACGCAGGCTGCGGCGGATCTCGCGGCGCCGGGACAGTTGGGCGCGACCTGGCTGCTGTACGTCCTCGGTAATTCCGAGTTCGCGGCGCTCGCGATTGCGAGTTTGCAATATTTCGTATGGGCGGTGCTCGCAATCGCGCTTGCGGGCGCGGTCGCAAAGCGGCTCGACACGCAGGCGGCGCTCGTCGCGTTCCCGGCTGCTTTCCTCACGATCGGAGGCCCCGATCTGTGGCCCGGCGGCCTCGCGCTGGCGCTACCGTTCGCAGTTGTCGCCTGCGCGCGACCGGGCGTTCTCCGCCCGATGGCCTGGATTGCGCTCGGGCTACTAGCCGTGCCGTGGTTCGCGCCGGCGACCGGCGGCATGCTGGCGCTAGGGGCGCTCGGCGTCGCGCTGATCGCGTTCGGCGCGACTGCCGGCTCGGCGATGCCGTTTCGCTCCCTGGTCGCAACCGCGGCCGTCCTGGCCGCGCTCGCGGCGACGGGGGGGATCGGTCGTGTGCCTACCACCGCTCTGCGAGCCTTTCCGGCGCGCGACACGTTCGCCGCCCAGGGCTTCGCGCCGGCGCTGGCGGCGACGCAGTACGGCTTTACCGTGCGGGCCAAGAAGGCTGCGCCACTCGACCGCCGGGCACTCGCCGTGCGGATCCCCGACTGGACCGCGCTCTTCATGCTGGGGATCTTCGGCCTTGCGGTTCTGGTGCCGCGCCGGACCCCGCGCAGCCCCGCCACGCCGATCTACGGACTCCGGTAGCGGCCCGGCCGGGCGAGCGCACACCCCCCAGGCTTTCGCGGGTTTAAGGAAGAGAAAGTACGGCACCGGTCCTACGGACCCCGAACAAGAGGAGAATCCTTTGGCAGACACCCAAGTCGACGCGCTCGTCATCGGAGCGGGACCCGGCGGCTATCACGCGGCGATTCGCCTCGGACAGCTCGGGAAGACCGTGGTCTGTTTCGATCGCGACGAGGTCGGCGGCGTCTGCTTGAATTGGGGCTGCATTCCCACCAAGGCGCTGCTGCACGTCGGCGAAGTCGCCCGCCACATTCGCGATGCCGGCAAATTCGGCATCAAGGTCGGCGCCCCCGAAGTGGACCGTGAGGGCGTGGCGAAATTTGCCGGCGACGTCGTGAGCGCGAACGTCAAGGGCGTCGAGACGCTCTTCAAAGCG
This sequence comes from Vulcanimicrobiota bacterium, assembly GCA_014304965.1. GTDB lineage: Bacteria > Vulcanimicrobiota > Vulcanimicrobiia > Vulcanimicrobiales > Vulcanimicrobiaceae > Cryoxeromicrobium > Cryoxeromicrobium davisii. The sequence goes on from JACRTZ010000190.1 coordinate 5,960, forward strand.
AACAACGTCACGTTCGAATACGGCGAAGCGACGTTCACGGGTCCCAAAAGCGTTTCGCTCAAAAAGCGCGATGGCTCGACGGCGACGTTCCAGGCAAAGGACGGGATCGTCATCGCCACCGGCAGCGCGCCGGTGGACGTGCGCGCGTGGCCGCGCGACGGCGAATTCATCATCAATTCCGACGATGCGGTACGCTTGCGCAAGGTTCCCAAGACGATGCTCATCATCGGCGGCGGCGTCATCGGTCTCGAGTTCGCGACCGTCTACACGCGGCTCGGCGCGCAAGTGCTGGTCGTCGAGATGATGCCGCAAATCTTAACGGGCACCGATCTCGAGATCTCCAAGACGATGGGTCGCATTCTCAAGAAACAAGGCGTGGAGATCGCGCTCGGCACGGCCGTGAAGGCGCTCGAACGCAAGGGGAAGGGCGTCTCGGCGACGTTCAACGGCGAATTCACGAGCGGCAAAGACGAAACGCGCGAATTCGAATGCGCGCTCGTGGCCGTCGGGCGCCGTCCGGTTACCGATAATCTCAATCTCGCGGCGGCGGGCCTCGCGACCGACGACAAGGGATTCATCGCGGTGGATGCTCAGCGCCGAACGAAAGTCGCGGGCATCTTTGCGATCGGCGACGTCAACGGTGCGCCGCTGCTCGCGCACAAGGCGATGAAAGAGGGCGTCGTCGCGGCCGAAGCGCTCGCCGGCGACCGTTCGGCCGCCTACGACCCGGTTGCCGTGCCGAATTGCGTGTACACCGATCCCGAGGTCGCAACCGTCGGTCTTTCCGAAGAAGAGGCCAAGGCGAAAGGCTACGAGTTGCGCATCGGAAAGTTTCCGCTCATCGCGAGCGGGCGGGCGCGCACGATGGGCGAGACCGACGGTTTGATCAAACTCGTCGCCGACGCCAAGACCGATTTGCTGCTCGGGATGCACATCGTTGCGCCGCAAGCCGAATCGCTGATCGGCGAGGGCGTCATCGCACTTGAAATGGGCGCGACGCTCGAAGACATCGGTCTGTCGATCCATCCGCATCCGACGCTCACGGAATCCATCATGGACGCCGCCGAGGCCGCGCACGGGAAGGCGATTCACATCGTCAATCCCAAGCCCAAAACGCCCGTCGGAGCGAAGTGAATTGAAGCGGGTTTCCCTCCTGCGATTGGGGCGCAGGCCGTTTCGCGAGGCCTGGGAGCTGCAGCTGCGGATTCACGATGCGGTCGCGCGCGGTGAGATGCGCGACACCTGGATCGTCGTCGAGCACGACCCCGTCGTGACCGCGGGGCGCAACGCGAAAGCCGAACACGTGCTGGCCTCACCGGAAACGCTGCTCGCAAACGGCGTGGACTACGTCGACATCGAGCGCGGCGGGGACGTCACGTACCACGGCCCCGGACAACTGGTCGTCTACCCGATCGCCCGGCTCGAGCGGTTCCGCGAAGTCGTGCCGTTCGTCACCGCGCTGGAAGACGCGGTCATCGGCGCGTGTGCGCGTTTCGGACTGCAAGGCGAACGCTGGTCCGTGCACCGCGGCGTGTACGCCGGCGGCAACCAAGTGTGCGCGATCGGACTTGCCGTCAAGCGCATGACGTCGCTGCACGGGCTAGCGCTCAACGCCTCGACCGACCTCGATTACGATCGGCTGATCACCCCGTGCGGCATTCGCGAGCGCGGCGTAACGTCGCTCTCGAAGGAACTCGGCCGCGCAGTGAGCGTGGCCGAAGCGGAGCAGGCATTGCTGCCGGAACTCGAGCGCGTCTTCGATCTCTCGTTCGAGCCCCAGCCCGACGCGGCGCTCGAACTCTTGGAGCGCGCGGCCTCTTGATCGATCTTACCGGCACGCCGCGCGCGCGCAAGCCCGACTGGCTCAAAGTCCGGCTCGCGCACGGCGACAATTACGAGCGCCTGAAGACGAAGGTGAAGTCGCACGACCTGCACACGGTCTGTCAAGAAGCGATGTGCCCGAACATCGGCGAGTGCTGGGGCGCGGGAACGGCCACGATCATGATCCTCGGCGACACGTGTACGCGAGCGTGTAAATTCTGCAACGTCAAAACGGGGAGCGCG
>JACRTZ010000065.1 GCA_014304965.1 Vulcanimicrobiota bacterium
ATTCCGCACATCACGAACGAGATCAAGACGTCGATCGCGAGGGTTGCCGAAAAGAGCGGCGCGCAGGTCTGCATCGTCGAGGTCGGCGGGACGGTCGGCGACATCGAATCGCTGCCCTTTCTCGAAGCGATCCGTCAGGTGCGGTACGACGTCGGGGACGAGAACGTGATGTTCGTCCACCTCACGCTGATGCCGCATCTGGGCGCAGCCGGCGAGTTGAAGACGAAGCCGACGCAGCACTCGGTGCGTGAGTTGCGCGCCATCGGCATCGCCCCGGACGCGATCGTCGTCCGGACCAACTCCGAAGATCGCATTCCGCTCGAGCTCAAGGAAAAGATCGGGCTGTTCTGCGACGTGCCGGCCCGCAACGTCGTGCAGAACGGCGACGCCGAGACGATTTACAAGGTCCCGCTGAACCTCGAAGGGGAGGGACTGGCAGATGCTGTGATTCGCAAGCTGCGTCTCGAACCGGCGCCGCTCGACTTAGGCGAGTGGACGGCGATGGTGGAGCGGGTGCTGCATCCGGCGCGCCACGTCAAGATCGCACTGGTCGGTAAGTACGTCGAGCTCAAAGATGCCTACATTTCGATCAACGAGGCGCTGTATCACGCCGGAAACGCGCACAACGCGCGGGTCGAGATCAAGCGCGTGGACTCTGAGACGGTCGAGGACTCCGGCACCACCGTGCTGCACGGCGTGGACGGCATTCTGGTCGCGCCCGGATTCGGCTCGCGCGGCGTCAAGGGCAAGCTGCGCGCGATCGAATATGCGCGCAAGAACAAGATTCCGTTCCTGGGCATCTGTTTCGGCATGCAGCTGGCCTGCATCGAATTCGCGCGCAGTGTCTGCGGCCTGAGCGACGCGATGACGACCGAAGTAGACGAGGCGACGCCCGATCCCGTGATCGATTTCCTGCCCGAGCAGCGCAATTTGGAGTTGATGGGCGGAACGATGCGGCTTGGCGCGTACGACTGCACGCTGCAGCCCGGGACGCTCGTCGCCAAGGCGTATGGCGATTTCCAGATCAGCGAACGGCACCGGCATCGCTACGAATTCAACAACCGTTACAAGCCGTTGTTCGAGGAGCACGGCATGGTGTTTTCCGGACACCACAGCGTTTCGGGGCGCTCGACGCTCGTCGAGTGCGTCGAGCTCTCGCAAGAACTGCATCCCTGGTTCGTCGGCACGCAGGCGCATCCCGAGTTCAAGTCCCGTCCGACGCGGCCATCGCCGCTCTACCGTGATTTCATCGGCGCCGCGCTCGCGCACGGCGGACATTATAGTCAGGCGCTCGCCGAATCCGGCGTTGCGAGCGTTGCAACGACCTGACACCGAGCGAAGTCACCTACGTCATCCTCACGAAGAACGAGGCCGCGAATCTCGGCCGCGTGTTTGCGAGCGTGCCCTCGGGGGCGCCGATTCTCGTCATTGACGCCGAGTCGAACGACGAAACCGCGCGCCTAGCTCGCGCTTACGGGGCGCTCGTGCTCGTGCGGCCGTGGGAAGGTTTCGTGGAAACGCGGCGGTACGCGCTCGAATACGTGCGCACGCCGTGGACCTTTATGCTGGACGCCGACGAAATGATCGACCAGCAATTACGCGACGCGCTGCTCGGACTGGAACCGCCCTCCGACGTCGATGGGTATATCGTGCGCCGGACGACGTTTTTCGTCGGGCGGCCGATCGAAGGCTGCGGCTGGGGCGACGAATCCCCGCTTCGCCTTTTTCGCAGCGGCGTCGCGCAACTCGTGCCGCATCCCGCCGGCGGCGGCGCGGCCGACGTGCACGAGGAGTGGCGCGTTCCCGGCGGCGTCGAGTTGTTGCACGGACGGCTGTTGCACGATTCGTATCCGACGCTGGCCGCCTACTGGCAGAAATTTCATCGCTATACGAGCATCGAGGCTCGCGGTTTGCGGCCGACCGCGGCCGCCGCACTGCGCACGATCGGCGTGGCGCTTGCGCGCGTGTTTTGGCTCTACTTCGGCCGCCGCGGCTACCGCGACGGCTGGCGCGGCGCGGTGATCGCTTTCGCTTCGGCGTTTTATCCGGTGGTGGTGCTCTTCAAAGCTGTAGGACGGTGAGCGCCGGTCGTCCGAACGTTCTCTTGGACCTTCCGCGTTCGCGGCACATGTCGGCGGGGATGAGCGCCTATGCCGAAGAGGTGGCCGCGCGTTTACCGCGCGTGGCGCCGGATCTCAACGTCGTCGTGCGACCGCGCGACCGGACGCTCGCGCCGGACGAACAGCTGGTGCTGCCCTTTGCGCTGCGCCGCGCCGGCGCGCGGCTCGTCCACTTCATGTCGGTGTACGCGCCGATGTTTTCGCCGCGACCCTATGCGATCACGATTCACGATCTGATCCACCTCCGCTACCCGGAGTACTTCAAACGGACGGTCGGTCCGTACTATGCGACGGTCGTCCGAACGGTGTGCGCGCGCGCGGAATGCGTGATCACGGACGACGAGCGGACGGTAGAAGACCTCGAGCGTTTTCTCGGGGTCCCGCCGCAGAAGGTGCGCGTGATTCCGCTCGGCGTGGACGATGCGTACATCGCGGGAGTGGACCCCGAAGCCGCCGTGCGCCCGTATTTCTTGAACGTCGGCAATCACCGCGAGCACAAAGATATTCCGACGCTGCTCGAGGCTTGGCAGTCGCTGCCGCAGGACGTTTCGGCCGATCTGTACCTCACCGGGACCGACGACCTGCCGCCTTCGAGCGCGCGACCGGAACGCGCGTCGGGAACGCTGCGCTTTCTCGGCGGCCTCGCGCCGGAGCGGCTCCGCGCGCTGCAAGCAGGCGCCCTCGCGCTCGTTCAGCCGTCGCTCTGCGAGGGCTTCGGGCTGCCGTTGCTCGAAGCCGCGTCGGTCGGAACTCCGGTCCTCGCTTCGAACGAAGCGATTCCGGGCGTTCTCCGGCCGTACGCCGACGCTTTCGCGGCGCGCGACGTGCGCGGACTTGCGATCTTGATGGAAAACATTTGGCGGAATCCCGAGCGCCGCGAGCAGGCACAACGCTTCGCTCGGACGCAAACGTGGGACCGCTGTGCGGAAAAAACGGCCGAGGTGTATCGAGAAATCTTGAAAGAGAAAACGCGTTGAACGCAGCGTCCCGTTTACGCCGGCGTCTCGCCGTCGCGTTCGCGCTCGCCTTTTTGGCCGGGGCGCTCGGCCCGCCGGCCGCCGTTGTGGCCGCCCAGCCCGAACGGCCGCTGCGAACGATCGCCCTCTACCTCAACGGGGAGGCTCTCGATACCGACACGCCGCCGCAGGTCGTGCGCGGGCACTTGCTGCTGCCGCTGCGGCCGATCTTCGAGGCCCTCGGCATCCCACTGACGCGCGACGGGGCGACCCTGACTGCACGTCTGCCAGCGGGCAGCGTTTCGATGACGCTCAACAGCATGACGGCCAACGTCAACGGCAAGGTCGTGACACTCGACGTTCCCGCCGTCGAAATCGGGGGAACCGCCTACGTTTCGCTGCGTTTGTTGAACGCCGCGCTGGGCGCGACGGCAACCTACGATCAACGTGCGTCACGCGTCGAACTCGTTTCGGGGCTGCTCGGCCGCGCGACCGGCTTCCAAGCGCGGGGCGCCGGCGGCGGCTCGACCTTCAACGGCATCGTGTCGGCCGTGGATACGCTCTCGGCGCCGCCGGCCATCACGCTGGTTCAGGGCGGCCAGAGCCACACGATCAACGTCAATTCCGATGCAAAAATTTACCTGGAAGATGCGACCGTTCATTCGCAAGTCGTCGCACAACTCGCGGAAATTCACGTCGGCGACCATCTGACCGCGATCCTCAGCAAAGACGGCCGCGTCATCGAGATGCACGACGTGTACGCGTCGGACAACGGAACCATCGCCGCGGTCTCACCGGGCGCAATCGTCCTGCAGAACGGAAAGGTCGTTCAGCCGGGCAAGGCGACGCAAATCACGCTCAACGGAACGGCGGCGGTGCTCGGCGATTTGGTCGTCGGCGATTACGTTACCGTGCGGCGCAATCCGGAAAGCGGCGAGATTCGGCAGATCCTCGACTCGCGCGCCGGCGGCGCGACCGCGACCGCACAGCCGGTTTCGAACGATCTGAAGGTTACCGGTTTCACCGTCTCGGCGACGCGGCCGCTGCACGCGGGAGAAAGTCTCGACGTCACCTTGCTCGGCACGCCCGGAGCGAAAGGCACCTTCGACATCGGCGATTATTTTACGGGGCTGCCGCTGCGCGAAGACCCGCCGGGAACCTACAAAGGGAAGTTCACGGTGCCGGACCGCTTCAACGTCAATCAGGTTCCGATCTACGCGCGGCTTTCCGGCCCGAGCGGACAATCGCCGCGTGCCGAGTCGTCCAATCTGCTTTCGGCGGCGACCTCGCCTCCGCAGATTCCCGAAGTTGCTCCTTCGAACGGCGCGACCGTCAACAATCCGCGTCCGAGCATGTATGCAACGTTCGTCACCAAGACGCAGGTCCCGATCAACCAGTCCACGATCACGATCTCGGTGAACGGTCACGACGTCACTTCGGCCGCGACGCGCTCGGCGCAGTTCATCACCTACATGCCGGGCGTGGACTACCCCGATGGCGAGATCAAGGTCATCGTGCGCGTCAGCGACGCGGCCGGCAACTCGGCGAGCCGCTCGTGGTCGTTCTTCATTAAGACCAAGTGAAAACGATTGCGCTGGCCATGCTGCTCGCGCTTGCGCTCGAAGGCTGCGGCGGCAGTTCGAGCGGCGGCAACGGCGGGGCGCCCGGAGGCGGGGCGACGCTCGTCGTCGCGCGCGTCAAGGACGCCGTCGGCCTCGATCCTTCGCACGAAACCGACGGTCTCTCGCTGAACATCACGGGTGAGGTCTTCGAGAACTTGGTGAAGTTCAAGCCGGGGACGTTTGAAATAATCCCCAGCCTTGCGAAGTCGTGGACGTCGAGCAACGGCGGAAAGACGTGGACGTTCGTCCTGCGCCCGGGGCTGAAATTCTCCGACGGCACGCCGCTCGACGCGGCCGCGGTAAAATTCAACTTCGACCGTTGGCGCTCGACGAAAGATCCGAATCACGGAACGTTTTCTTACGGCTACTGGGTCAGTCAATTCGGCGGCTTCGACGGCAAGAGCGTCGTGAGCGACGTTGCCGCACCCACGTCCGACCGCGTCATCTTCACGTTGCGCACGCCCTTCGGGCCCTTCTTGCGCGACGTCGCGATGCCGTCGTTTGCGATTGGGTCGCCCACGGCGATCAAAGCCGACCCGCAGGGCTTCGGCCTCAAACCGGTCGCGAGCGGCCCGTACATGGTCGCCGAGTGGGTGAAGGACGACCACATCACGCTTGTTGCGAATCCGAATTGGACGGGGGGCGCGCTCGGTTATCAGACGGTGATCGTGCGCGACATCCCCGACCAATCCACGAGTGTGCTGTCGATGAAAAAGGGCGACGTGGACATCCTCGTGGATCCGCGCCCCGACGACGCCAAGGATCTCGCGAACGAAAAAGGCGTCACGCTGTACCGGCAGCCGAGCAACAACGTCACCTACGTCGCGCTGAACACCGAGAAGAAGCCCTTCGACAACGTCTTCGTGCGTCGCGCTATCGCCTACGCGATCGACAAAGCCGCGATCGCCAAGAGTTTCTACGCGCTCGGCGCGCAAGTCGCCGACAACTGGACGCCGCCCGGGATGCTCGGCGGGAATCCGTCGGTCAAAGCGTATCCGCACGACGTCGCGCAGGCGAAAAATTTGCTGGCCCAAGCCGGCTTCGCAAACGGTTTCTCGACCCAGTTGTTTTACCCGACGTCGCCGCGACCGTACATGCCCGAGCCCCAGCGTATGGCCGAAGCGATCCAAGCGAACCTTCGCGAGGTGGGCATCGCCGCAACCCTGCAGCCGCTCGAATTCGCGGTGTTCCTGACGAAGATTCGCAACGGCGAGCATCCGATGTGTCTGATCGGCTGGACCGGCGACAACGGCGATCCCGACAATTTCATGTACCCGCTCCTCGACCAAGACAGCGCGGTGAAGCCCCAGGCGCAGAACTACGCGTTTTGGCGCGACCCGGCGTATCACGCGTTGATGCTGGCCGGTCAGCGAGAGGTGAACGAGTCCAAGCGCGGCGCGGTCTATGCGAAAGCAAACGCGATGATTCGCGACGCCGCGCCCGCGGTGCCCATCGCGCACTCCGTCGTCTCGTTCGCGGCCAAGAGCTCGATCGACGGCATCGTTCCACGGCCTGATTCGCAAATATCGTTCGAGTTGATGAAACCGGCAACGGTAAAGTGAACGAGAGCGACTGCATCTTTTGCAAGATCGTTCGCAAAGAGATCCCCGCACGCGAAGTCGCACGGGAAGCCGACGCGGTCGCGTTTTCCGATCTCAATCCCAAGGCACCGACGCACGTACTCGTCATCCCGGCGCGACATGCGGCCAATCTCGGTGACTTTGCCTCCCAAGCGAGCCCGCACGAACTCGGCAACCTGCTTGCCCTGGCGGCGAAGGTCGGCCGGGAGGCCTCGCCCTCCGGCTACCGGGTCGTCATCAACGAAGGGCTCGACGCCGGGCAGTCGGTCTTTCACCTCCACCTGCACGTGCTGGCGGGCCGGGCGCTCGCGTGGCCGCCGGGCTAGAGCCTCTCTCTGGGAAAGGTCGTTTGACGCTCCTGCGGCCCCGTGGTACCATCGAACGGTTGTTCCTGAACGTTCGTGCGTTCGGCATTTTGCTGCGGAGATCGCAGTCCGAAAGGGGGGTTGTTCATGGAAGTTCGCGTCGCACCCGGTGAGACGATCGAAAACGCGCTGCGTCGCTTCAAGAAAGCCACCCAGAAGGCCGGTGTTCTCGCCGAGGCTCGCAAACACGAGCATTACGAGAAGCCGAGCGTTCGCCGGAAGAAAAAATCGGCGGCCGCGCGCAAGCGCCGCGCCTAACCGGTAACGCCCTCGCAGATGGCCCTCAAAGATCGCATCGCCGAAGAACTCAAGACGGCGATGCGCGCCAAAGATCAGGTGCGGGTCGATACGCTTCGATCCGCACTTTCTGCTTTTTCTTATCGGAAAATCGAAGCCGGCCGGGAGCTTGCCGACGACGAGCAGATCGAGGTCGTGCGTAAGCTTGTGAAGCAGCGCGTGGATTCGATCGAGCAATTCGAAAAGGGCGGCCGGATGGATCTGGTCGAGAAAGAGACCCGCGAACGCGAGATCCTGGCGACTCTGGTGCCCGCGCAAAAATCGGCAGAAGAACTGCGGCCCCTCGTGCGCGACGCGGTGGTCGGCCTGCCGCCCGATCAGCGCAATCAGGGCGCCGCCATGAAAGTGCTGCTGCCTCAGCTCAAAGGCCAAGCCGACGGCAATACGATTCGTAAACTCGTGCTCGAGGAGCTCGGACGCGCGGGCTGAGCGCGTGAGGCGCCGGCCTACTCGCGGTCGCTCGGAACTTCCGCCGGCGGCGGCGGTAGGACGCTCCATGAGACGAGCGCGGATCGGGTTCTTTCTAACGGCCCTGCTCTTGGGCGGCGTTGGCTTCGTTTCGGCGGGGGCCCGGGCCGCCTCGAACGGCGACGTCGTCGTGGTCCCCATCGAAGGCACGGTGGACGCCGGGATGGCTCACCTCGTTCGGCGCGCGGTGGACCAAGCGAATGCCGACGGCGCCAAGGCCCTCGTCCTCGACATCAATACGCCGGGCGGCCTGATCGCGTCGGCCTTCGAGATTCGCGACGCGATGTTCGCGTCCAAGGTTCCGACCGTCGCCTACGTGTCGCAGCGCGCGTTTTCTGCCGGCGCCCTGATCGCGCTCTCGGCGCGCAAGGTCGTCATGGCGCCGGGCTCGAGCATCGGCGCCGCCGAGCCGATCCCCAAAACCGACAAACTCGTTTCCGCGCTCAAAGCCGAGTTCGCTTCCACGGCGCAGCGCAACGGCCGTAGCCGCGTTCTAGCCGAAGCCATGGTCGACAAGACCGTGGACGCTCCGGCTTATAAGAAATCCGGTGCGATCCTGTCGCTCAC
>JACRTZ010000102.1 GCA_014304965.1 Vulcanimicrobiota bacterium
GCGCAATATTTTTATAGGCTCAACGTCATATTCCAAATTTCGAGATTTTCGTGTGGCCCGCCCGCATGAGCGACCCGCAAAGGAGTGCTGTCATTAAATAAGCGGTGCCCTTTCGACCGATCCGCGCCGTCTTGCGACCGATCCGTGGCGCCGTTACGGGACTAAAGTGGACCGAAGGATGCCCGACGGTGCTAAGCGAGGGCGTCGGTGACGAGCGCAGCCACGGATGGCGAAAGCGAGGAGTCCGCCGAGTCCCAGGAGGCTGCGGGACGCAGCCGATTCGACGTCCCGAGCGTGCGCCGTCGGGCACCCGAGGTCCAAAAAATCAAGCGAGGGCGTCACAAAGTCGAGCACCGCGCGTTATCATGACCAGGGTGGAGAACGTCTTCGTTCTTGGAGTGGACCGGGCGCTTGAAGCAGAGATGCGCATCGAGCGGCTGGTGAGCGAGCACCAGACGAAGCTAGCCCGGTTCGTCCGGCGGTTCGTGGACGATCGCGAGGCCGCGCTCGACCTGACCCAGGACGCGTTTTTCGCGGCCTACCGTATGCTCAAGAGCGACCCGCAGCGGCCGCTCACGGCCGGGTGGCTCTACAAAACCGCCACCAACCACGCGATTTCGCTGCTGCGCAAGAAGAAGCGGCGCGGCGAAACGCTGCCGCTAGAAGAAGCGGCGGGCGCATTTCGGCTGGACGAAAGCACGGCCGACTCGCTCGACCTGCAAACGGCGCTGAACCGCTTACCGGCAGAACAACTCGCGTGCGTCATGCTGACGAGTTATGCCGGCTACTCTTCCCAAGAAGCGGCGCTAATTTTGAATACCTCCGCCGATGCGGTCCGCCAACGCGTGCATCGCGCGATGCGGTCCATGCGTCAGGTCATGGCGCGCTGATGCGCGATCACGCCCGGTACGAGTCGCTGGGCGGCGCGGTGGCGCTCGGCGAAGCGAGCGCCGGCGAGCGCGCGGAGTTCGGCGCGCACGCGGCCGGCTGCAAAGAATGCGCGGACGCGGCCGGCGCGGCGATCGCGGTGCGCGAGCGCTTTGCCCGCGCGGAAGATTCCGAGCGCTGGAGCCCGTCGCTCGAAACCGCAGTCGCCGAGAGAATTCACGAGCGCCGCAATGCAAAGTTCAAACTGACCACGAGCGTGCTCGCCTACGCGATCGGAGCCTCGGTGATCGTCAACGTGGGGTTCGTCTCCGGCCTCGCGGGGCGTGCGCTCGATGGGCTGCGCGTCGTACCGGACTACCGGTATGCGAGCGTGCAACGAATCGCGTTCGAGCGTCGCGCAACGCCGGTGCCGGTGGCGGTGGCCGCGAGCCTCCACCGTCAAACGGTCACGTTAACCTTTTCGCAACAGCCGCAGCGTTTCACCGGCGCCTCGCATCGGACGGGGCGTTTGCATGGCGCCGCGGTCGCTCGCGCGAGCCGCCCCGCAACGGACGTACTTTCGGGCCTGCGGCTCGATGCGGACCCGGCCGATTCGCAAGCGCTCGCTCTGATGACGGAGCTCTGCGGCGAGCCGGCAGCGAATGCCGCGCGCGGCGACGCTCCGTTCCCCGACTGCGCCAACCTCGAAATGTCGCCGTAGCCGGTTCGCGGGACGGCGCTTGGTGGGAGAAGAAGGGCGAAACCACCACCGATTTCAAGGAGAACTGCGCGCGTGAACCGTTACTTGCCGCTGCTGCTGGCTAGCGCTCTGGGGCTTTCGACGTTCGTCGGCTGCACCAAGGCCTCGACGACCGAGACGAATACGACGACCGTGAACCCTGCGGCGACCGGCCCGGTGACGGACGTCGGTTCGAGCGGACTCAAGCCGACGGGCACCGAGGCGCCGGTAGGCGCCGGAGACGCGGGCGCCGGCAAGTCCGTCTTCACGCGCAATTGCGCGTCGTGCCACGGCGCCGTTGGGACCGAAGGCGGCATCGGGCCAAGCCTCAAGAATGAGAAATCGCGCAAGAATACCGCGGCGGCGATCGCCTGGATCAAGAATCCGCAGCCGCCCATGCCCAAACTCTATCCTTCGCCGCTGAACGAAAAAGACGTGGCCGACGTGGCCGCCTACGTCGAGTCGCTCTAGCGAAGATAACCACGCCATAGCGCGCGCGCTTTTTCTCTTCTCGCGCGATCTGCGGCTGGCGGATCACGCGGGTTTGGCCGAGGCGGCGCGTGCGGGGGACGTCGTGCCCGCGCTCGTCTTCGACCCCGCGACGCGCGATCGCATCGGCGCCTCGCCGCGGCGCGCGGCCTTCTACTGCGGGGCGGTCGAATCGCTGCGCAAATCGCTCGAAGAACGCGGAGCAAAACTCGTCGTGCGTCGCGGCCCGCTCGCGGTTACCGCGCGCGCCCTCGCGCGCGACGTCGGCGCGGAGACGGTGGCGTTTTCGTCGGGCTACGATGCGGAAAGCACGAAGCGTCAGCGCGCGCTGCAGGCGCGCTTGGAAGAAGCCGGTCTCCGCGCTCTCGCGGTGCACGACGCGCCGGCCGTTGCGCCCGAGGAAACGGCAGCCGCGCGCAGCGCCGACGGCGGAGTCGGCTACCGTGCGCTCGTTCCGTATCTCAGCGCGTGGCAAGAGTCGGTACCGGAGCCCGTCACGAGCCGGCCGCGCTTCGTCAGCGCCGACGTGAGTTCGGACCTGCCGCCGGTCGCGACCGAATTCGGTGCCGTCGCGGTCGAGGAGCCGCCCTCCGAAGCGCGCGCGCTCGAGGCGCTCGAAAGATATCTTGCAGGCCCGGCGCTTCTCTACCGCCTCGAGCGCAACGTCCCGGGCGGCGAGCGGACGTCGCATCTGGCCGCGGACCTGTCGTTCGGAACGATCGCCGCCCGCACGGTCGTCGCAGAAACGGCGAAGCGCGAGCGCGATCCCTTTTTGCTCGCCGAGGAGCGACTTTCGCTCAAGACCTTTCGCCTCGCGGTCGCGCACCGCGATTTCTTCTTTCAACTCGCCTGGTTTTTCGAAACGCGCGAGGACGCGCCGTTACAGCAGCGGATGCGCGGCTTTCCATTCGTCACGAAGCACGCGTCCCTCAAAGCTTGGCGCGAAGGCCGCACGGGCTATCCCTTGGTGGACGCGGGCATGCGCGAACTGCGGGCGACGGGCTGGATGCATCCACGCGTGCGCGCGATCGCCGCGTCATTCTTGTGCTTCGATCTCGGGGTGCATTGGCGGGTCGGCCGCGACACGTTCGAGGGATTGCTGATCGAAGACGATCCGGCGCTCGCGAACGGCAACTGGCAATGGATCGCGGGCGTCGGTGCCGACCTCGCGCAGTTTCCGCGCATCTACAATCCGCAAAAGCAGGCCCGCAGTTACGATCCGCGGGGCGCCTACGTGCGCGCGTGGCTTCCGGAGCTTGCCGCACTGCCCGATGCCGACGTCCTCGATCCAAGCGCCGGCTCGCGCCGTCCGCAACTCGCGTTGCCGCTCTATGATGAAGGAGCGCGTTACCCGCAGCCGGTCGTGGACCACGGAACGGCGGCGCGAGCGTTCCTGCAGCGCTATGCGGACTTCACGGCGGGAGCAAAGAGCGAGCGGCATTAGGCGCGGAGAACGGGGGGACGTGCCGGATTCGAGCCAGGCTCAGCAGCGCGAGGTTATTCGCCGCGTCCTCAAGGACGCTCGGCCGTATTATCCTCGCCTGGCGCTTGCGATGTTTTTCGGCGTACTCGCCGGCCTCGGGCCGCTGTCGTATCCGATCGGACTCCAGCGCATCATCGACGACGCGCTGATCGGCGCGCCGAGTGCTTTGGCGAATCCGGCGAATTCGTTGCCCGGTGCGCTTTCCGGCATCGCCATGAAGCCCTCGGCAACGGCGCCGAACGCCGCCGTAACGGCTGCACCGCGCCGGCCGACCCCAGCCGAAAAGACGCATCGCGACGTCAATTTGCTGTACATCATCGTCGCGGCGCTCTTCGTCATCAATCTCATCGCCTATTCGGCACAGTACGGCCAGAGCTACCTGACTGCATGGAGCGGCCAGCGGCTGGTCGCAAATTTGCGCGTGCGATTGTTCGATCGCGTGCTTTCGCTTCCGCTCGGCGAGTTCGACAAGTGGCGGCCCGGTGAATTTTTGTCGCGCTTTTCGAACGACCTCGCGATCATGACCGATGCCGTGAGCATCTCGCTGCCGCAACTGTTCCAAACGCTCATCACGCTCGCGGGCGCGCTCTATATCCTGTTCTCGCACGACTGGCTCTTGACGCTGTGCCTCTTGGTCTTTGCGCCGGTGGTCAACTACGTCGTCGCCACCTTCACCCGTTTGATCTCGCAGGGCACGCAGAGTACGCAGGAGCGGGTCGCCGACCTCTCCGCCAATTTGACCGAGACCTTGCAGGCGCAGCGCATCGTCAAAGCCTTCCGGCGCGAGAAGTACGAGAGCGAGCGCTTCCGCAACAACAACGAAGCGTACTTCGGCGCGTTCATGAAGCTGACGCAGCTCGGATTGACGCAGACCCCCGTCGTGGGCATGATCCTGGCGGTCGCCATGCTGGCGATCGTCCTGTTCTCGGCGCGCGAAGTCATCGTCGGCCGCATGAAACCCGGCGAAGTCTTCCTGTTCTGGGGCGCCGTCGTCGTTGCGATCAATCCGATCAATCGGTTTGCGACGTACGTCGGAGACCTCTCGAAAGGCGTCATCGGGGCCAGCCGCGTGTACGAAGTGCTCGACTTGCCGAGCGAGCGCGACGACGAGGGCGCGGCCGCCATCGCGCCCGCCGAGATACTGGGCGCACTACAATTCGAAAACGTCACGTTCGCCTACGATCTCGCAAGCGCGCCCGTGCTTCACGACCTTTCGGCCGGCATCGAAGCGGGCGAAATCGTCGCGCTCGTTGGTCCGTCCGGAGCCGGCAAGACGACGATCGTCAACCTCGTGCCGCGGTTCTACAAGCCGCAGATCGGCCGCATCACGCTGGACGGCATCGACCTCGCGCGGCTGAGCCTCTCCGCGCTGCGCGGCGCGATTGCCATCGTGCCCCAAGAGCCGCTGCTCTTCAGCGGGACGATCGAAGAAAATATCCGGTACGGCCGCCTCGACGCGACGCGCGCGGAAATCGAATCGGCCGCACGCGAAGCCAACGCCGACGAGTTCGTGCGCGAGTTTCCACAAGGGTACGAGACGCGCGTCGGCGATCGCGGCGTGCGGCTCTCAGGAGGTCAACGCCAGCGGATTTCGATCGCGCGGGCCGTCTTACGCGACCCGCGAATCCTCATCCTCGACGAAGCGACGAGCGCACTCGACAGCCATTCCGAGCGCTTGATCGAAGCGGCGCTCGACCGGCTCTTGCCCGGGCGCACGACCTTGATCATCGCGCACCGTCTTTCGACGATTCGGCGCGCGCACAAGATTCTGTACATCGACGCGGGCCGGGTCGTGGAGGCGGGATCGCATCAGGAATTGATGGCGGCCGGCGGCGCCTACGCGCGCCTGCACGCCGCGCAATTCGTTTCGTGACCGAACGGGTCGTTCACGTCGCGGTGGACGCCCACAACCTTTCGCGCGACAACCGGGGCATCGGCCGGTACGCGCGCGCCGTGCTGAGTCGCGCGCTGAACCGCAAAAACGTGCGCTTCACGCTCGTCGTTCGCGGTTTGCTGCCGCGCGCGGCCGCGCTCTCGCGCGCGCTCGGAGGCGCCGCCGTCACCGTCGCTCGACGGATTCCAAGGGACGCCGACGTCGTCTGGTTCCCTTGGAATGGCACGTTCCTCGAAACGAACCTGCCCTCGGTCGCGACCATTCACGATGCGGCGCCCTTCGCATTTCCCGCAAGCGATCCGCGCAGGCGGCGCGTCGAACAGATCCCGTTCTTGAAAACCGCGGCAACGGCCGCGAAGATTTTGGTGCAATCCGCCTTCACCGCCTCCGAGGTCGAACGCCGGCTCGAGGTCGCGCGGGAGCGGATCGTCGTTACGCCGCTCGCGGCCGACCCCGTGTTTTCGGTCGGACCGGTCGGCAAGCTGCCGGCGGCCGTGGCTGCGCGGCCCTACATTCTTCATGTCGGCGCGCACGACGAACGCAAGAACACGACAACCTTGCGTGACGCGTACGCGCGCGCGTTTCCTGGAGGCGAGATCGCTCTGGCGTTCACGCACCGGCCGCCGTGGCCGCTTCCGGCCGGCGCCGTGGTCGCCGGCGCGCCCGACGACGTGACCCTCGCCGCGCTGTACCGCGGGGCAACGCTCGTCGCGATGCCCTCGACCTACGAAGGTTTCGGCTTCCCGCTGATCGAGGCGATGGCGTGCGGTACGCCGGTGCTCGCCGCGAATGCGGGTTCGCTGCCGGCAATCGGCGGTGACGCCGCGGCGTACGTCGACGAGGCGCTTGACGCAGTCGCGTGGTCGGCGGCGTTGCACAGGCTCATCAACGACGAAAAGGAACGCGCGCGGCGCGGAGCGCTCGGCCCGGGACAAGCGGCGACGTTTTCATGGGAGCGCTGCACGGACCAAACCCTGTCGGTCCTGCGTGACGCTGCGTCACACTAGCCGTTCGAGCAGATTGCCGATGCGAAACGTTTCCGCGTCCTGACGCGCCTGCGCGCCGAGCCGCGCGCGCAGCGCAGCGTCGTCCAGAATGCGCGAGATCGCCGCACCGAAACCGCGTTCGTCTCGCGGACGCACCGCGAGACCGTTGATCCCGTCGTGCAGCCAGTCGCCGATGCCGCCGGCGGCGAACGCGACCACCGGCCGCCCGCGCGCAAACGCTTCGATGCCGATCGAGCCGAACGGTTCGGCCCACAACGACGGCAGCGCGAGCAGCGCCGCTTGGTCGAGCGCGGCGCGAACCTCGGCCGGTCCAACGGATCCCCGTGTTTCCAGAGTAACGCCTAGCCGTCCGGCGAGTGCGATCGCTTCCTGGAGCGCGGGCCCCTCGCCGAGCACGCGTAAGCGCGGCCGCGCGCCGGGTGCGATCGTCGCGAGCGCGCGCACGAGCGCCGCGAGACCCTTTTGCGGCACGACCCTACCGGCGAACATGATCGCGCGTTCGTTCGACGGCGTCACGGCAGCCGCGTACGCTTCGCCGGGAAGCGGAATCGGAACGGTGGCGATCAGCGCGCGCGGTATCCCGCTTGCGGTCGCACGGTCGGCGACGTAACGCGAAGCGACGAGGATGCGATCGGCGCGCCGGATCGCGTCGCGCAAGCGGCGTCGCGCGCGAATCAATTCGAGCGTTTTCGGCCGGGGACCGTACGCACAGCCGTTCACGGCGGAATTGACGACGCAGGCCGCACCGAGCGGCAGCGTGCAATTCCGTTGCGAATGTGGAAACACACGATCGCCGTTCGGACAGAACGGACGATGGTCGTGAACGTGATAGGTCAGCTGCCGCGCCGAGCGAAGCGCCTCGACCACCGCCGCATCCATCACGTTTTCCGCAATGGCGACGTCGGGCGCGAACTCGCGCACGATCGCGACCGCCTCGGTGGCGGCGCGCATGCTCGGCTCGGCGTGCTCGTCGGCCCAACCGAGTTGCTCGCGCCCGACGGCCAGAACGTCGTCGCCGCGCGCACGCAGTCCCGCGATCAGCGTCTCGAGATACCGCTCGGTGCCCCCCGCTCCGCCGAGCCGCTCGGCGAGGATCAAGACGCGCATCAGCCGTGCATCGCGAGTGCGCGCCCGTAGGCGTCGAGCGTCGCTTCGGCATGCTGCCGCCACGTGAACGATCGCAGCCGCTTTTCGAGCGCATCTCCCAGCGGGCGGCGGCCGGCGGCCAGTGCCGCGCCCAGCGCGGCGCGAATCGAATCCGGATCGGCCGGGTCGGCATAGTGTGCGTACGAGCGGAAATACTCGCATTCGCTCCCGCGGTCGCCGGTCACGATCTGCATGCCGCACGCGGCGGCTTCCAACGAGGAAAGCCCGGGACTCTCCAGCCACGACGGATGCGCGTGGACCGCCGCGCGCGACATCAAGGTGAAAAGTTCGGACTGGCTCCCGGGCGCG
>JACRTZ010000268.1 GCA_014304965.1 Vulcanimicrobiota bacterium
ATTCTACATAGCGGAAGGGTCCGATGCCGATCGGTTTGGAGTTGTACGAGTCGGTGTTGGCGTTGGCGGAATTCTCCAAAACGTGCTTAGGGACGATCGCCGGGTTGGCGCCGGCGCTGCCGAAAAACGTCGCGAGAAACGGCGAGTACGGCTGCCTCATATGAAAGACGACGGTGTACTTGTCGGGCGCCTCGATCTTGACGATGTCTTTCCAGCCGTCTTTGTTCAAGACGTTCGTCTTCGGATTGTTGATCAAGTTTGTCGTGAAGACGACGTCGTCGGCATCGAAGGGCTGGCCGTCCGACCACTTGACGCCTTTGCGCAGGTGATACGTGATCGTCTTGCCGTCGGCCGAGATGCCGCCGTTTTGTTGCGTCGGGACGACCGTCGCCAGTTCGGGAATCGGCCGATTGGAGCGATCGTACTTCACGAGCCAGGCCATCGTGAGCGAGGCGAGCCGGCTCTCCGTCAATTGCTGGGTGAACATCGGATTGAGCGTCGTGAATTCGCCGATGTCCGCGATGCGCAAAACGTGGGGAATCGTCGTCGCGTTATGGCGCGCCGGTTCCGTCGTGGCCGCCCGCAAGGGCACGGCGGACGTCACGCACAGGGCGACGGCAAGGGTGACAAGCGCCAGGCGTTTCAACGACAGGCTCCTCTCGAACGATGGGGGATCACAAGGCGTACTCGTGGGGATTCCAAAGCGGCGAGATCACCGGCGACGGCCGGAAATTCTTGAGGTCGGTGTTGTACACGACCGGCTCGCGCCGGTAATACAGGATGATGGACGGCACTTCGCTCGCGAAGCGCTGCTGCTCGATGGTGAAAGCCCGCTGTCGCCGCGCGCGATCCACGGTTGCCAGTTCGTCATCCATCGCTTTGGTCGCGATGGCGTCGTTCCAAAAAAGGGCGTTCTGCGCTTTCGGCGCGAGATTGCGCCCGGAGTACACGGCACTGTCGTCGGGATCGGCCGCGCCGCCCCAGGCAAAGCCCGCGACATCGTAATGGCCGCCTTGCAAGATGCCGGCCGCCGTGTTGTCGAAGAACTGCGCGGTCGGCGTGTTTTTCACGGTCACGTCGGCGCCGACGTCGTGCCACATGGATTGCACGAGCGCCTCGATCGCTTGACCGTTGGTGCTCTCGCTCTGAGTCGAGTAGTTGAACGCGAGCCGCCGCCCGTTGCGGACCCGGATGCCGTCGGGCCCTACCTTCCACCCGATGTCGTCGAGCAGCGCTTTGGCCTTGGCTGGATCGTAGTCGTAATGCGCGGTGTCCTTCGTCCAGGCCCACGACAGCACGGGTGAAAGCGCCGTGTCGGTGAGATCGCCTAAGCCGTGAGCGATTTTCTCGACGATCCCCTTACGGTCCACGCCCATCGCGAGCGCGCGCCGCAAGCGCACGTCGGCAAACAGCGGCTGCTTGAGATTGAAGTCAATGTGATCGTACGTGAAGATCGGCTGGGCGACGGCAGTCGTTCCCGAAATCCCTTGCACGTCGGGCCACAGCCGGCTCCCCATGTGAAGCGCGAGATCGATCTCGTGCGTCCGCAACTGACTGACCATCGTGTTGTCGGACGGAACGATCTTCAGAATCACTTCGTCGAGCTTCGGCCGGCCTAGGAAATAGCCGTCGAACGCCTTGAGCGTCACTTGCGAGCCGCGCTGCCAGCCGACGAAGCGGAACGGTCCGCTGCCGATGGGCGCGCCTTGAAACGGGGCCGTGTTGAACGAGCCCTTATCGTCGTTGTATTTTTCCAAGATGTGGGCCGGCAAGATCGGCGCGTTGCCGTTCACGCTCCACAACTGCTGGAGATACGGCGCGTAGATCCGTCGCATGTGCACCACCGCGACGAGCGGGTCCGAACAGTCGATGTCCTTGATGTCGCGATAGCCGTCCTGCGTGATGCCGTTGTTCTTCGGGTTGAGCACGGCTTTCCAGGTGAACTTTAGATCGCGGCACGTCACCGCAACGCCGTCGTGAAAGCGCATGTTCGGCCGCAGTTTGTACTTGAGCGTGAGCCCGTCTTTGCTGACGTCCCCGTTCTCGATCGTCGGAATCTCGCGCACGGCGTCGGGAACGGGCTTGGAATGCTCGTCGTAACGCACCGCGTAGGAAAAGATCAACATCGAGAGGTCGAGCGAGGTGGCGCTGGTTGCCAGCATCGGATTGAGCGACTTGACGTCCTGCGCTTCGGCAAAGACTAAGCGGCCGTGATGCGTCCAGGGGTTACCCGTGCCGGAGACGCTTTGCGTGCCGACCTTCGTGCACCCGCCCGAAAAGAGCAAAAGGATTAACCCTACGCTCGATGCGCGAAGAGTTTTTTGTCGCAGCGAGGCGCGAGCCGCGATGAATGAGCGAGTCATTTGAGCGGCGAGCTACGAAGCTGCGGCGAAAAAGAGTTGCGCATAGTCTCCGGGTCAACGTTGCGGGCGCGGTACCACGCTTCAAACGCTTGCGGCGCGATCTCCGACGGTTTGATCTCGCTGCGTCCGCCCCAGAACACGTTCGTGTACCCGACGGCGATGCCGGCTTCGCGCAAGTGCTCGTCGATCGCGGCCTTGTGTGCGAGCAGTAGATCTTTGTCCAAGCCGTGGGCGACGCCCATGACGTTGACGTTGCGAAACTCCGGGCCGCCCTCGCGCCAGTATGCGTGGGTCATCACGTGATGGCGTCCGACTTCGCGGCCCGCATCGAGTTCTCGCCCGGGCGGAACCTGCCAATGAAACAAGGCGTTGTAGCGCGTCACGCGCTGCGCGCCGTCCGTCGGCTTGACGTGTTCGAGAAACGTCGAAAAGCGGCCGATGACGCCGCGCGCGTGCAGCGATTCGGCAATCGCGTAGAACTCGCCGAGCGGCAGGCCGGCTTCCCGCGCGCGCGGCTCCCAGAGGTCGCGCTGCAATTCGTCAGGCGCAAACTCGCGTTTGAGTGCGACCAGCGCCTGCCAGTCCCGCGCATCGAGCGCGACGATGTGCGTGTCTTGCACCTCCGCCGGAACGTCGGCGCGACTGCCCGGCTCCAGGCCGCGCCGGCGAACGTGGCCCACCCCGAGCGCGAACAGCCGCTTCGCCGGCATCAAACGAAATGCGCTCGCGCCAACCGTTTCGCGCAAATACTCCGCGTGCTTTTCGAGCGAGTAGCCCTGCGGAACTTTGAGCGTGGTCCAGAGCCGGTACGACGAGCCCGGGGTCGCGCTGTCGGTCGTACGGATCACGACATGGCCCGAAAAGGGATCTTCTTCGAACATGAAGTCGAAGGCGGCGTCGAGTTTTTCCGGCGCGATCTGCCACGCAACGAGCGCTCCGTGCGCGAGATTCGTCGCTAGCAGCGTTTGCCGGACGCGGCGAATCGTCCCCGCTCGCAGCATCGCCGCGATGCGCTCGATCACAGCATCCGGCGGCACGCCGCTGCGCGCCGCGATTTCGCCGAGCGGGTCGCGCAAGAAGCCGGCGATCCGATCCTCAGAAACGCGCAAGATCGCGGCGTTGACCGGGTCGTCGACCCCCACTGGGGCGGCGAAGACGTTCACGCGCTGGGTGTTTTCCATCGCGCGCGAACGTCCCCTCAAATTCGGCTAGCCGATTCCTACGGCGTGTTCGCTCCGGTCGCGTAGAGGTACGCCTGCTCCGCCTGACGGAGCGCGTACACCGCCGTCACCTGGTCGGTCAGCGCCTGCGTAAGGCCGACTTGCGCGTTCAACAAGAGCGGCAACGTCGTGACCCCAGCCCGGTATTGCGCCTGCGTCGCGTGCAAGACGTCGTTGGCCTTGAGATACTCGGCTTGGGCCTGATCGAGCGACGCACTGGCCGACACGAGATTGACGAGCGCTTGTTTGACGTTGAGCTGCAGCCCCTGGCGAGCGATCTCGAGTTGCGCGTTCGCGCGTTCCAGTTGCGCCCGCGACTGCAATACGTTTGCGGCCGTGATGCCTTGGTCGAACAGCGGGATCGAGATGGACAACCCGAGGCTTCCCGTGTTGCGAAACGTGCCCGCGGTCGGATCTGTCGAGTTGGTCGCCGTGGATGCGGTCCCGCTGATCGTCGGGAAGATGCCTAGTTGCGACGCGCGCAACGACGACTCCGACGCCTGCACCGAACGCTGCGACGCTGAGAAGTCGGGGCGCAAGGCATAGGCGCGCGCGAGCGCCTGATCGTACGACGGAACGGGAATCGTCGAAATCGCCCCCGTCGCCGTGACCGGCGTATCGTCGAACGGCAGCACGTTGAGATTCGCATCGAGGCCCATCGCATTGACGAAAGTCGCTTGCGCGTTCAGT
This sequence comes from Vulcanimicrobiota bacterium, assembly GCA_014304965.1. Taxonomy (GTDB): domain Bacteria; phylum Vulcanimicrobiota; class Vulcanimicrobiia; order Vulcanimicrobiales; family Vulcanimicrobiaceae; genus Cryoxeromicrobium; species Cryoxeromicrobium davisii. Next base: position 4,274 of record JACRTZ010000268.1, read on the forward strand.
TCCACCGCCTGCGCCCGCACCAGCGCGAGGTGCGCTTGCGCGGTCGGCAATTGCGCGGTCGAAAGATCGGCCGGCGCCGCCACGCCCGCGCGAATCTGCGCGCGCACGAGGTTCTCCTGGAGCAAGTCGAGACGCACGGTCTGCACCGCGACCGCGGTCGTGCGCTGCGCCTGGAGTTGGGCGTAGTAGGCCTGCGCCACGTTGAAGGCCACGGTCTGCAGGATGCGGCGGTACACATCCACCGCGGCGGCTTCATTATAAGAAGCCGCGCGAATCGTCTGGCCGATGCGCCCGCCGTCGAAGATCAACTGGCGCAGCGACAGCGACAAACCGTCTTGGGTAAAGCTCGTCACCGAACCTGAGGAGGCCACACCGCCCGCGCCCGAGGTAGCGCCGGCTTGCCGGTTCGTGTGCGTGGTCGTACCGGTTGCCGAAAGGTTTGGATAGTAGCCCGTTTGCGCGAGCCGTTTGGACGCGTGCGCGATTCCTTCGTCGGCACGCGCGCTGGCAAGCGCCGGGGAGCGCGCGAAAGCGATCGCAATTGCCTGCGGCAGGGTGACGACTTGCGGGAGGCCGCTCGCGCTCGGCGCAGGCCCGACGCCCACCCCAGGCACGGGCGAGCCGTACGCCGGAAACGGAAGGCTCGTGCCTTGGCTGGCCGGTCCCAGCGTCACCATTGGATACGGGGTCGGCTGAACGATCGGGGGCAGCGCCCCCAGCGGGTCGGGCACCGCGGTCGAGCGGGGTCGCGCCGCGCGCGTCTTGGAGGGTACGCGTTTTGCCGCCGGCGTCGCCGCCGGCGCCGGGCGCACGGCCGAGCCGGCCGGCTGCGCGGAAACGCCCGTCGCAGCGAACGCCGCGGCGAGAACCGTCACTGCAAGTCCGAAATTTAGGACGGTTCTAAGGTTCATTTGCTCGCTGTCGCCGTCGCGGCAGCGGTGGGAACTGCCGAGGCATCAGCCGGCGGCGCGCCGCCGCGTGCTTTTCTCGAACCCGGGCCTCCACCGGGTCCCCCCGGGCTCCCGGGCGCGCCGCTGACGGCAACCGTGCTGCCGTCCTGTAGCGCGTCGGGCCGGGTGGTGATCACGACCGTTCCGGGGCGCACGCCGCCGCCGCGAACTTCCGACAGCGTGTCTGTTTGCAAGCCAACCACGACCGGAATCTGTTTGGCCTTGCCGTCTTGAACCGTGAAGACGTTCGAACCCTTATCCGTTTCGAAGATCGCGGTGCGCGGAACGACGATGGCGGCTCGGTGAAAACTTTTGCGAATGGAAACGCTGACGAGCATGCCGCCGCGCAAGACGCCGCCGGCATTCGGCTGGCGAATGCGCGCGCGATAGGAGAGGGTTCCGCTCGTGGGCGTCGCGTTGACGTCGGAAATGCGGCCGTGGAACGCCTTGCCCGGCAAGCTCGCGCTCGTAAACGTCGCGTCGGTGCCGGCGCGCACGAAACCGAGATCTTCGTCGGGAACGTTCACGTTGACGTACACGGCATCGAGTTGCGAGACGCGGACGATCGGCTGATTCGGCGCGGCGAATGCGCCCGGGTCGAGCAACCGTTGCGTGACCACGCCGTTGAACGGGGCGTAGATCCCAGTTTGCGCGATTTGCGTCTGCAACAGCTGCACGTTCGCTTGCGCCTGTTGCAGCGCGCCTTTGTTCGCTTCGATGTTCGCGACGTCGACGCGGGTCTGCCCGGTGTTCGAGCGGGCCGTATTGACGGCGGTTTGCGCGCCGCCCAAAGCTTCGCGCGCGTTGTTTAGTTCCTGTTGCGCCGCGACGTATTGCGAGTGCGACTGTTCGAGCACCGTTTGCGCGACGAAGCCTTGCGCGGCGAGTTGCTGGTTGCTGCGGTACACGAGGGCGGCGTTGTTGAGCGCGGCCTGATCGGTCGAAATGCGATTACGCGCCTGCTGCAGCGACTGAACCGCTTGCTGGTAGGCACCGCCGTATTGTTGCGACGAGATCGGCGCTTGATACGTCGAGCTCTGCACGCGAGCGAGCGATTGCGCAACCGCCGCCTGGTTCGCCGCGAGTTGCGCCCGCAGGGTCGCATCGTCGAGTTGCGCGAGCCGCTCGCCGGACGAAACGCGATCGCCTTCATTAACATAGACCGCGGCGATCGTGCCCGATTGTGACGAACTGAGCGAGGCCTCGAGGACCGGCGCGATCTGACCGTCGAGCGCAACGAAAGTGGCGATGTCTTTTTGCGACGCCTTGGCGACGTCCACTGCGAGCGGCGGCGGACCCTGGCGTCCCTTGGGCGGCCCTTTCGAACACGCCGATGCGACGACGACGACCGCGACGAGCGCCGCGATGGCGCGAAATCTCATGAAACTCCCCTCGATTGGTGAACTCAAGGCCTACTACGCAAAATCGGCGCCGAAAGATTCACCGGGCCGTCGCGGATCCTTCCGGTCGCGCGCCTTCGCTCAGGCGGGAGGGACGCCTTCCCCGGAGTAAGAGGCGGCCATGACCGCTAGGGTCGACATCGGCCGCTCGTACCGGAGTCAAACCCGCGTCGAAGAATGGATGACGGCCGAAAAGGCCGGCAACAAGGGCGTTGACGTGCTGTCCACGCCGATGCTGCTGCAATTGATCGAGGAAGCGGCGGTGCAGTGCCTCGCCCCGATCTTGACGCCCGACGAGGTGTCGCTCGGAACCCATGTGGATTTGTCCCATATCGCTCCCACGCCGGTCGGGCTGATCGTCCGGATCGAGGTCGAAGTGATCGGCGTAGACGGGCGGCGCGTCAATTTCGCGGTCGCCGCCTTCGACGAGCGCGAAAAGGTCGCGGAAGGGACGCACGAGCGCTACGTGACCGAACGGGCGCGCTTTCGCGGGATCATCGAGGAAAAACTCACCTAAAGCCGCCGCCCGGGCCTTTTGGGCTCGGGACCGCCCACAGTCCCCGGCTTGCGGGGATGAATCCCCAGGAAACCGAAGTCAGCAAGCGATGGCCTGGAGGGCGGAGCTTTTGCCCGACGGTCAAGACACCCATCCCGACCCCATTCCATCGCGTTTGCCTGTGATTCGCGTCGCACCAAGGCTCGAAAGCCTGTTTCGCGGCGCGTCCAATCGGGTATGGCAACGGATAAGGGTCCCAGCCAATGGTTATCACCAAGCACTAGGAGGTTAGTTGTGAAACGACTCGTTACGCGACGTATTGCCGGATCGGCGACAGTTGCGTTCGGGCTCGTCGCGTTTGCGGCAGCGGTCGGCTCGTCAGCGCTGGCGCAGCCAGCGAATTTCGGCACCCCGCCTTCCGGCGAAGTTCCGATTCTCTTCAATGACCAACACGTTTACGCGAAACCCGACAGATTAAAAGCAGGGCGCGTCCTCGCGGCTCTGGTTCGTGGCAGCACGATTCTCGTACCACTGCGATCGATGTTCGAGCAGATGGGCGCGACCGTCAGCTTCGATCCACGCACGAAGACCGTCAACGTGTCTAAGCCCGGCGCCGACGTCCAAGTGACGGTCGGACGGCCGGAGGTCGTCATCAACGGTGAGAGCCGTCCTTTGGACGTTCCGCCCGAGATCTACAAAGGCGCGGTTGTCGTTCCCGTCCGCGTCATTTCGGAAGGCATGGGCGCGTACGTCCAATGGGTTCCCGATCGTCGCATCGTCGTCGTTCGTTACATAGCGGCAC
>JACRTZ010000157.1 GCA_014304965.1 Vulcanimicrobiota bacterium
ATGTGGGCGTCGTAGTATGCCTTGAGGCGCTCTTCTTCGGCATCGACAGCCGGTGCGAGCAGAAGATCCACCGCCTCGTCCACGCGGTAGCCCGATCCGACCATCGTATCCACCGCGACGTTGAGGTCGTACGAATCGGACGCGCCGCGTTCGACCGGTACGCCGCGCGCTTCGAGCCAAGCGCGGTTGCCGGTGATCGTATTGATCTCGCCGTTGTGCGCGATGTGGCGAAACGGCTGCACGAGACGCCACGACGGCGACGTGTTCGTCGAAAACCGCTGATGGAAGAGAGCGAAGCGCGACACGAACCCTTCGTCGCGCAGATCGTCGAAGTACGCCGCCAACTCGTCGGACGACAGGAGCGCCTTGTAGACCACCGAGGTTGACGAACACGAGAGCAGGGCCGCGTGCGGCTCGGCGAGATCGCGCAGTTTCCGCTCGACGGCGCGCGCGGCGGCGCGCATGCGCTCGCGCACGTTGCCGGGGCCCATGTCCACCACGAGCTGTTCGAAGCCCGGCCGGCTCGCACGCGCGTGCACGCCCAGAATCTCGTCGTTGACGACGGGGGCCCGCCAGCGCAGCGGCGAGAGCTCTGCCTTGCGCACGCAGCCTTCGATCGACGCCCGAACCCCCGCAGCCGCGTCCGGGTCGCGCGGCAAAAAGCAGCAGAGCGCCGCGAGATGATTGGCGGAGACGTGCAAGTCCACCGAAGCGAGATCCCGCGCCAAAAGCCGGCGCGGCGTTTCGCAAAGTATACCTGCGCCGTCGCCCGTGCGTCCGTCGGCCGCCAATGCGCCGCGATGCGTCATCGACGCGGCCGCCTGAAGGGCGAGCGCGATGGTACGGTGCGAGGCGGGGCCGCCGAGATCGGCGAGAAACCCGACGCCGCACGCGTCGTGCTCGTCGACGTCCCGCGAATGCGCCATATGAAGTTTCGACTATAGTCGGCTCGTAACCCGGCGTCATTATGCGTTTGTCGAACCGGAGGGGCGCTTCGTTCTTCGACCAGCGCGGCGGGGACGCAGGGCGGGTACGAGAAGCGCCGCCCTATCGTGTCAAAACGCCGGCCGCTCGCGAGGACTCGGACGGCTCTCGGCGCAGCGCGCTAGCCCCGGAGGCCGAGCGCCACCATCATTAATTACAGAAATAGTTCAGCGGAACGCACTAACGTCTACCCTGCCGAAATGCCTCTTCAATCTTTGAGACGTGGTCAGGCTTCGGTTGCTGTCCCCGCGCTAAGTTGTAAACAACATTACGCGATAGCCCCGAGCGACGCTGAAATTCCGCTAACGTCAAACCCGCCGCGGCAAGCCTGCTTCGAAGTTCCGTTTTCCTCAAGGCTCTTTCGTCGGTCATAAGTCCCCAAACATCAAGACAACGCTTCCTCGGGCTTCTTCGATAGCAACTTTAAAACCATGCTAGGAATGCAACTCCGCGACGCCTGCAACAAGGAGTCAGTGGGCCAACGATCGAACGTCTGTTCGATGAGCAGGGGCAATTTTGTGGACGCAAACGGCAATGCATATTACAACGTGGATTGCATAAGCGGCGCCCAAGAATTTCTCGAAGAGGGTTCCGTAGATCTAATAATCACCGACCCTCCATATGGAATAAACGGCGATCAGCTACACAAACATTATAATCGTAACGAATCGTTTGTCATAGACGGTTATGTAGAGATTCCAAAACAAGAGTACGGCGCCTTTTCGCATGCGTGGATTAAGGAGGCAGCGCGGGTCCTCAAACCGGGCGGCCAAATATTTATCGTTTCCGGATACACGAATCTCTATCATGTTCTTGACGCTCTAAGGACCACAGATCTACAAGAAATCAATCATATCATTTGGAAATATAATTTCGGAGTCTTTACGCGTACGAAGTTCGTCTCTTCTCACTATCACATTTTGTTCTATGGTAAACCCGGAGCCAAGCGAATGTTCAATCTTGAGTGCCGCTATGGCACTGGTGAATCGGCGGCAATCGCTGGCTCCGCCAACTACCAAGATCGCGAGGACGTTTGGATCATAAATCGCGAGTACAAACCGGGCAAGGAAAAAAACAAGAACGAGTTACCCAGCGCTCTCCTAACAAAGCTCATTCAATATTGCAGTAATGAGGGCGACCTTGTGGCGGATTTTTTTATGGGCGGTTTTTCGACAGCACGAGTTGCGGTTGGACTAAACCGAAGGTTTATCGGGTTCGAGCTATCCGAACGAACCTTCTCCAGTCGCCTGGAGACCGTGAAACATCTCGTGCCCGGGGCACTTCTGCCTGACCAGAGGCAGCCGCTTTTATTGCCGATACGAAATCAAGGATTGCCCTGGAGCGCAGAGGAGACTGCGCAACTTAGTCAGCGCTACGAAGAAATGATGGCGGCCGGCAACGGCAAACGAGAGTCGATTGACAAACTTTGTGTGGAGTTCGAACGAGGCTATTGGTCTGTCTTGAAGGCTCTTAAGAAAAGCGGCACATTGGAACGGCCGCCGGCAAGAAAAGCGAAGGGAAACGAGCTTCCGCTAAACATCTCGTAATTTCACGACGTGCAACGGCTTGGCAAGAATTCGAAATTCCAGGAAGTAAAGGGGTTGCCAGGAGTTCCGTCACGTTCGAGTATCCCGTTATTGAATTTGACTTGCATTTTCGCAATACAGCCTCCGCCTTCGTACCAGAAGTACACGTATTGCGACATCTCGGGGGATATCTCGCATCGCACCCTTCTAACATCTTTCATTTGCCGTTGTCTTTCAGCTTCGTCGATCAAACTGATACGTAAGGGCCTGAGGTCCAGCCGTACGGTCTTGTAACCAACCCGTGCACCATGATGACACAGGGTCCGTGCAACGTCCAGCCGCTGTTTCAATGTCAATACATTATTCCATCGATCCTCGACCAACCGCGTGATGTTATAGATAAAGCAAGAGGTTGTCTCCGACCTCCGACGCTTGCGAAACCAAAGCGATCGCTTGCCATACTTGGAGTTCATTTCGAACTCGTATTCCGGAATTGTTGCTTCGTGCAATGTTTTCTTCAGCGCAGTTATCTGTTGTTGCGAAAGAAAACGATTGCCTGAAGGATTATGGGATACGGCCGTGCCCATTTTAACCGAAAGCCCAAGCTGACTAACGGTCGTACCCCTTTTTAACTTTAGAATGAGATCCGAGGGGCCGATGGTATCCTCTTGTGTATATTCGCTGCTAACGTCGGCGAGCGTTTCAGCCTTGCCAACGAGCTGTAGCTCGGGAATTAGCGGGGCAATTTCCTTCGCTAATTTCGCGATCTTCGGGCTCTGGCGGTGGAGAGCGGCCGTCTCCAAGAGATGATCGCTTTTCACACCGTAGGCGCCGCAAATTGCGATCCCTACGGCAAGTTCGTAATCGAAGCCAGGATTTCTATTTGCCATCAGCCCCTCAGCCCGAGCGCCACCATCATCTTATAGCCAACTTCGAGCGAGCGTTCGTCAATATCGAAGCGGGCATTGTGATGCGGGACGCCGGTCGATTCGCCGCCGCGCGCCCCGACGATGAAATACGAACCCGGACGGTGCTCCATCATGAACGACATGTCTTCGGCCCACATGACGATGTCGTGCTCGATGACGTTGTCCGGTCCGACCACGCGCCGGCCGACTTGACGCACGAGATCGTTCATCGTTTTGTCGTTGACGGTCGGCGGATACGACCAGTGGTACTTGAGCGTGTAGTCAACGCGCATCGCCGATGCCAGGCCCTTGATGATGCGTTCCATGCGTTGCGGCATCGCCTTGCGCACTTCGGGATCGAAACAGCGCACCGTACCCATTAGTTCGGCGCGGTCCGGAATAACGTTGAAGGTCGTACCGGCCTGGAATTTTCCGACGGTAAAGACCGCTGGATCTTTTGGGGCAACCTCGCGGCTAACGATCGTCTGCAGCATCGTAATGAAATGCGCGCCGGCGACGACCGGATCAACCGCCAACTGCGGCATCGCGCCGTGGCCGCCCTTGCCTTCGATCGTCAGGAAAAATTCGTCGGCGGATGCGAAGAACGCGCCGTCACGGACGCCGATCTTGCCGACGTCGAGCCCGCTGAACAGATGCAGCGCGAAGGTGCGATCGACGTGCGGGTTCTCAAGCGCGCCATCTTCGATCATCAGCCGGTTGCCGGCACTGCCTTCTTCACCCGGCTGGAAACAGAAGACGATCGTTCCAGGAATTTCGGTGCGCCGCGCAGCGAGCGTACGCGCCGCCGCCAATAAAATCGCGACGTGTCCGTCGTGGCCGCAGGCGTGCATCACCCCCGGATTTTCGGACGTGTATTCCGCCTCGACGAGCTCGGTGATCGGCAGCGCGTCCATGTCGGCCCGGAGCAAGGTAACCGGGCCGGGCCGGCCGCCTTTGAGGGTGGCGAGAATGCCGGTTTTCCCCACGCCCGTGCGAATTTCGTCGAGCGGGAGCGCGCGCAACTCGGACTGGACGAAGCGCGCCGTTTCGAACTCCAGCATTGAGAGTTCGGGGCGCTTGTGAAGCAGGCGGCGGACGCGCGTCAGCTCGTCGGTCGGGACCTTTTCAGGGGCGATCATGTCGCCGGGCGCATTCTTGAGAGGAGTCGGACGGGCCCGCCTTAGATGTAGCCTGGTTCGGCATCACTACTGCTTGGGGAGGTTCGGATGGTCAAGGCGATCGAGTCGCCGGCGATCGGAAAACACGATCTATCGGAAGACCGTCTGCGGTGGATGCTGCGCAACATGCATCTCCAGCGGACGCTCGACAACCGCGGGTTTCAACTCAACCGTCAGGGCAAGATTCCGTTCGCTCTCGGCAGCGAGGGCCACGAAGCAATCCACGCCGGCGCGGCGGCCGCGTTCAACCGCGGCAAAGACCTCTTGGTGCCCTACTACCGCGACCTCGGTTTGTGCGTCGGGATCGGGATGGAACCGCTCGACGTCTTGCTGTCCATGTTCGCTCGCGCGGCCGACCGTTCGGGCGGCCGCCAATTCCCGAACCATTATACGAACAAGGCGCTGGGGCTGCAGTCGTTCAGTTCGATCATCGCCGCGCACGTGCCGCATGCCGTCGGCGCGGCCTACGTGATGAAACTGCGCAAGGAACAAGGCCGGGCCGTACTGTGCACATTCGGCGACGGCTCGACGAGCGAAGGTGAGTGGCACGAGTCCATCAATTTCGCCGCCATCCACAAAGTGCCGATCGTTTTTCTGTGTGAAAACAACGAATGGGCGATTTCCACCCCCCGCTCCAAGCAGATGGCCGCGCGCGACATCGTGGACAAGGCGATCGGGTACGGCCTGCCCGCCATGAAAATCGACGGCATGGACCCGATCGCGGTGTACCTCGGACTGCGCGAAGCGCTCGAGCGCGCCCGTAACGGCGACGGCCCGACGCTCGTTGAAGCGATCTGCTACCGCTTCCTGTCGCACACGACCGACGACGACGATCGCACGTACCGCTCGCGCGAGGAAGTCGAAAAGTTCCGGCCGCTCGATCCGGTGCCGCGCTTCGAACAGTACTTGACCGACAACGGCATCATGACCGCAGCCGACATCGAAGCGATGAAGCGGGAGGTGCTCGCGGAGGTCAACGACGTGACCGACCGCGCCGAGGCGATGCCGTTTCCCGATGCATCCGAAATGTACGCGAACGTTTACGAGGGGACGCACGAACCATGGCTGTAGCGACGAGCGGCACGACCACGATGAACAACGTCGAGGCCGTCCGGCACACGTTGTACGAAGCGCTCAAAGCCGATGATCGGACGTTGATTCTCGGCGAAGACGTGGGCGCGCGCGGCAACGTCTTCTTGATCACGAAGGGATTCATCGAAGAATTCGGTCCCGAGCGCATCATCGACACGCCGCTCGCCGAAGCCTCGATTGCGGGCGTTGCGATCGGCATGGCGATGGAAGGACTGCGCCCGATCGCCGAAATTCAGTTCGCGGACTTCATCTATCCCGCGTTCAACCAAATCGTCGGCGAGGCGGCCAAGACGCGTTACCGCTCGAACGGCGATTACACGTGCCCGCTCGTGATCCGCACGCCGTACGGCGGCGGCATCCGCGGCGCGCTCTCGCACTCGGTTTCGATCGAAGCGCTGTTTTATCACGTGCCCGGTCTCAAAATCGTGGCGCCGTCGTTTCCGGCCGACATGAAGGGCCTCTTGAACGCGGCAATAGACGACCCCGATCCGGTCTTGTTCCTCGAACACAAGAAGACGTACCGGCTCGTCAAGGGTGAAGTGCCGCAAGGCCATTACACCATTCCGATCGGCAAGGCCGACGTCAAACGCGAAGGCGATCGCCTCACGGTCGTGTCGTACGGCTTCTACATCCATCAGGCGCTCGAAGCGGCCGCACAACTAGCGGGCGAGGGCATGGATGTTGAAGTAATCGACTTGCGTTCGATCCGGCCGATGGATCGCACGACGATCCTCGCGAGCGTGCGCAAGACGCGCAAACTGCTCATCATTCACGAGGACAACAAGTTCGGCGGCATCGGCGCCGAGATCAGCGCGATGGTCGTCGAGGATGCGTTCTTCGATTTGGACGCGCCGATCCGCCGGCTCTGCGGCCCCGACGTGCCGGCGATGGGCTACGCGCTTTCGCTCGAGGAAGCGTTCATGATCCCGGTCCCGCGCATGGCCGAAGCGATGCGAGAAATGGTGAACTTCTAAATGGCGACGACTATCACGATGCCGCAACTCGGCGAAACGGTCACCGAGGGCACCGTTGCGCAGTGGCTAAAAAAGGTCGGCGATTCGGTCGAAAAGTACGAATCGTTCGTCGAAGTTTCGACCGACAAGGTCAACGCCGAAGTGCCGTCGCCCGTTAGCGGCGTCATTCGCGAGATCATCGCGCAAGAAGGCGAAACGGTCCCGACCGGCGCGCCGATTGCTATTATTGATGAAGTCGGCGCCGCGCCGGTGCGCACGACGAGCCCGAGCGAAGCGATTGCGGCTCCCAATGCGGCCGACGCGCGTTTGAACCGCGAGGCCAATCAGCAAGCCTCGGACGAACCGGTGCCGGGCTCGACCACGCCGGGCTCGTCTCGCGAGCAAACCGCGCCCCAGCGGGCGATGCCGTCGCGCAACGGCGGCGCGATCAATCCCCCGGATGCGTTGCAGCGCGTCTCGCCCGCGGTTCGCAAACTTGCGCGCGAGCACGAGGTGGATATTTCATCCGTTCGCGGCACAGGCGATCACGGCCGCGTCACCGCGCAAGACATCTTGGCCGCCGCGCGCCAGGGACCGGCCGCCTCGATGGCCGCCTCGATCATGAGCGGCGCGCCGGCAAACCCAGCAAAACCCGGCAGCGGCAAGGCGACGTACGCAAACCCGATTCCGGGACAGACGATTTCGCTTTCGCAGGCGCGCAAAATCATCGCGCAGCGGATGGTCGAATCGAAGCAAACGGCGCCGCACGCGTGGACGATGGTCGAAGTGGACGTCACCGACCTCTGGAAGTGGCGCGCCGCCGAGAAGGATCGCTTCCAGCAAGCGCGCGGCTACCCGCTAACGCTGCTGCCCTTCTTCATCTACGCCGCGGTGCAATCGCTCAAAGCCTATCCGCTGATGAACGCGCGCTTCACCGAAACCGGCATCTACGTCAATAGCGAGATCAACGTCGGCCTCGCCGTCGCACTCGACTCGAACCTCATGGTCCCGGTCATCAAGCACACGGACAATCTTTCGGTTTCCGGCATCGCCGTCGCGGCCGGTCAACTGATCGAGCGCGCTCGCGCCGGCAAATTGAATGCGGACGACCTCGGCGGCGGCACGTTCACCGTGAACAACACGGGCGCGAACGGCTCGGTCCTCTCAGCGCCGATCCTCAACGGCGGCCAAGCCGGCATCGTCACGATGGAAGCGGTAGTCAAACGTCCTGTCATCATGG
>JACRTZ010000096.1 GCA_014304965.1 Vulcanimicrobiota bacterium
CCCAAGGCCGGCTGTCCCAGCGTCAGCAGCCTAGCCAGCCAGCGAAGCTCTTCCTCAGTAGTGGTAGCCAATGTTCAACACAGCACGTCATGTATTGTCGGCGCGTTGAAGATTGAACCCTCGCCTTGCCCCTTCTGCTGCGCATTTGTCTTGTGCTGATTTCTCCCACGTGCGTGCGCCGTCGATCTGCAACAGGAGCGGCTGCGCTCCGGTGCGAACGGACGCGGCGTTGCACGGGCGCTCCACGTTCGGAGGCTATCGATTTATGACGAAGCGTTCTATCGCATTGCTCGCTGCTTGTTTTTTCGTCCTCTCCTCGTCGTTCGCGGCGTACGCGCAGGTGGACCCCGGCTACAAGCTCGGTGACCGCGTCGAAGCGGATCCGACCACCTTATCGGACGGGCCCTACAAGAAGTGGCTGAAGGCCACCATCATCGACGTCGTGCAGAACGGCTACCTCGTCTTGATCGATGGCGAGTTTCCGCGGCATGGGGCAATCATCAACTACGACCCGCGGTCTTCACGCCGCATCGTCGGGCACGTGGACGTCCCGAACTGTCCGAAGGGCGGCCAAACGACGGCTGCGCTGGAAGCGGAAGTCAGTTGCTGGGATACCGCGGCGAAGCGCCAGGCGCAGCCGAACGCGCAGCAGGCACGCCAACCGGCGCCTGCCGCGCCTGCGAATTCTGCGGGGAATCCGCCCGGGGGCAACGTTCAGGGAGCCAAATTCAAAGTCGGCGATCGCGTCGAGACCGACCCGTACCGGTTCCGCGAAGGTTCGCCGTACAAGCGCTGGAAAAAAGAAACGATCGCGGAGGTCTACGGCCCGCACAACTATCGCGTCGTGTTGGATTTTCCGCCGGGGACTGCGCAGCCGCGCGACGTGATGCAAGCAGACGAGCCGTATAACCTGCGCGCGTTGGCCGAACCTAATCGTGGTGCGCCTGTGTTCGTATCCGTCTGCCCCGCTTCCGATCCGGATACGGGCCGGTATGCCGAGCTGCATCGCATCATTCGCGAGCAACGCGATAAGCCGCAGCAACCCGGCTACGTCGATGGGCGGCAAACCGTGCAATTCGAATCGTTCCGGGTCGGCGCGCCCGTTCCGTACGATCCCGAACATGATGCGTACGGCGGTGCGAACCCGCGTAAAGGTGTCATTCCAGTCTTAGCGACGCAAACGATCTGCACCGAACGCGGGCCCGGTAAAGTCCCTTATCACCGGCGTCTCGTCGATGCGACGTACCGCTGCTTCGAAACGCAAAGTCCGGGACACCCGTGGAATTGCTCGTGGACCGGCGCCCGCGAAGAGTGGTCCGACGGCGTGCGCCAGTAGTAGCGCCGCCGTTTGAAAACGCGAGTCCAACTCCGAGAGCCAACTAACGCGTCACCGGTGTTTCCGTAGCTCGTTCACCAAGCGTTTCGGAGCGCGCGCGAGCCACGCCTCGACAAGGAGCGTTTTGAGTTCTCGTAGGCCGATCGTTTGTAGCCGAACGAGCACCGCCGGATAACCGTCGAAGTGCGGTGTCGTGAAATAAACGCGCGAGTCGCGGGCGAGCAACGCTTCCTTCATCTTGAGGTCGGCCGTCCGCACTCCGAGGATCGGTCCGGTAGGCGCGCTCTTTCCTAGCGCCGCCAAATCTGCTTTGCGCAGCGGTCGCTCCCATGCGAAGAGTTTTCCGCCGACCCTCCACGCGCGGTTTTCCTCGTACGATGTGTCTTGCGTCGTCTCGGCCAGCGCTAGCGCAAGCCGCCGGACATCGCTCCAGCTCGCCATCAACGAACGCGACGCAAGAGTTCCACGATGGACGCCGGCAGCCGTCCTTGCATTGCCGGTTCCAGCCACTGCGAACTTACGTTCGCACCCGCATCGAGCAATGATTCGATGATCGCTTCGTGGTTGGGTAATTGCTGTTGATTGACGATCGTCCATAAGGTCTGATCGAGCGGAGTTCCGCAGAACTGATTCTTTTGCTCCATTTAGGGCGGCTCCAAAATCCGCCAACGTCTCGACGCCTGCCCGGCCTGCTGGTTCGCCCTTCGTTACGGCGCGTCGATACCCAACCGTTGCGCGACGCGCTGAAGTTCGGCAAGCGTCTTCAGCGGATACTGTATTCCCTCGGCCCGGTTGCGAGCGTCGTTGCGCGCCTCGATCTCGCCTGGGTAGAAGATCTCGTCGAAGTCTTGCGCCGGTGCGGCCGACTTCAGTTCTGCGATGTAGCGCTCCATGCGTCCGTTGAACTCCGCGAGCGGTTGGAATGCCGCTATGTTCAGGACGATTGCGAGGTGTCCGGCGCCGCTGCGATGCTCGGCTTGATACGGGCCGTGGACGGCCGCTCCGAACGCGCTGCCGCTGAGAACGCCCGACAGCACGTCCATTACGGCGGCGATCGCGTAGCCTTTGTGCTGCGCCATCGGCAAAACGACGCCCGCGAGCGCTTCGGACGGATCGGTCGTCGGCGCGCCCGTAGCGTCGAGTGCCCAGCCCCGCGGGATCATTGCATCGTTTTGCTTGGCAAGATAAATCTTGCCGCGCGCGACCGCAGTGTTCGCGATGTCCAACACGAGTGGAGCGTGGCTGCCGGCGGGAGCCGCCCAGGACCACGGATTCGTTCCGACGCTTTTCTCGCGCCCGCCCCACGGCGCCATCGCGGGGCTGGCGTTCGTGGAGAGAAATCCGATGCATCCGGCGCGCGCCGCCATCAGCGTGAAGTACATCGCGGTCCCGAAGTGATTGGAATTTCGCACGGACACGGCGCCGATGCCGAACGACGTCGCGCGCCGAATCGCTTCGTCCATTGCTCGCGCGGCGACGACTTGCCCCATGCCTTCGTTGCCGTCGAGAACGGCGACTGCTCCCGCATCGATGGCGATTTCCGGCTGCGCAACCGCGGCGCATACTCCCGCTTCGATCCGCGCGAGGTACCACGGCAAGCGCATGACGCCGTGCGACTGGTGACCCCAGAGGTCCGCTTGCACGAGCGTGTCCGCGGCGAGCCGGGCGTCGTCTTCCGGCATTCCCGCGCGCACGTATACGGCGGAGACGAAATCCAGCAAGGCTGCGCGCGGAATGCGCGTTTCCGAGTCCATGACGGCGCTCATTAGACATGACGAAAGAGACCCCGTCGACGGGGACAGCGGGCCGGAGGTCCCCCGGCGGGAACAGATCGCACCGTGAAGGTTCCGACCCTCGAAACGCCCCGGCTGCTTTTGCGTCCGCACCGGGCTGCGGACTGCGAGGCAGCGGCCGCAATGTGGGCCGATCCGGCGGTGACGAGGTACATCGGGGGCAAGCCGTCCACCGAGCAGCAAACCTGGGCGCGGCTGCTCGGCTATGCCGGCCACTGGCAGCTGCTCGGCTTCGGCTATTGGGCGGTCGAGGAGCGCGCGACCGGCGAGTTCGTCGGTGAGGCCGGACTCGCTGACTTCAAGCGCGACATCGAGCCGTCAATGCGAGCCGTTCCCGAACTCGGATTCGCGTTCGCGTCGCGCGCGCACGGCAAGGGCTATGCGTCGGAGTCCGTCGCCGCCGTCATACACTGGGCCGACGAACAGCCGCAAGCGAAGCGCACGGTTTGTCTGATTAACGAGGACCATGCAGCGTCGCTGCGGGTCGTGCGCAAATTCGGCTACGAGATCTTTGGTAAAACGCTCATCGCCGATCGCCCGGTGTTGTTTCTCGAAAGGATACGTCCGTAATCGTATCAACTTCGCGCTGGCGGCATCGTCCCGAATAAACGAAACCCCGCTCCAAACAGAGCGGGGCTTCGCGTTGTTAGGGTCTTGCCTGGAGGTTAGTGGAACGCCGCCAATTTGACCGACGTCGCGCCGAGCGCTTGCGCCAGGTCGTAATGTGCCTGGTCGGCGATGCGGTGGTAATCTGCATCCGCTTTCGCGCCGAATTTGGCGTCGATGTCGGCCATGACGGCCTCATGCACGTCGTGAGTAACCAGGTGGTCGAGCTGCACGCCTTCGTAGTACGTGCCATCCTCGACGCCGAGCATCACGACCCGCTTAGCGAGCGTTGCGCCGTGCAACGTCGGCGACGGAAACTTCACGCCGGCGGCGGTCAGCTTCTTGACGGCATCGTTGAGCGTAAAGTTTTGAACCGCGACGAACGAACCGACGCGCGCGGCGCCATACTGCTTGGTGAGTTTTGCCACTTCGG
Organism: Vulcanimicrobiota bacterium; assembly: GCA_014304965.1. Lineage (GTDB taxonomy): Bacteria > Vulcanimicrobiota > Vulcanimicrobiia > Vulcanimicrobiales > Vulcanimicrobiaceae > Cryoxeromicrobium > Cryoxeromicrobium davisii. Next base: position 4,169 of record JACRTZ010000096.1, read on the forward strand.
CGTTCGCGGTCTTGGAGCCGGCCAGCGCGATCAGTGCTTTGACGAGCGAGAAATGGCCGGCTGCTCCGCCGGCAGTTACGAGCGAGATTGCCGCTTGAACGTCCGGGGCGCCCGTGTACGGCGTACCTTCGCCGCCGGTCGCGCCCTCAGGCATGCCGTGTTCCATCTTGGCCGCCATCGAGTTGCCCGACATCGAACCCGTGGGTTGCGCGCCGGCCGAAACCGTCGCGCCGAGCAGTAGGGCGGCGGCGAGCGCCGGCAGTAGTGCTTTCTTGATCATGAAAATCTCCGTATAATTGCGTGCGTATCGAGGCGAAAGAGCCTCGGGACGCAGACGTAACGCCCGCGCGGGCGCTTCGGATTCCCCAAGGGCGGGCGCGATGCCGAACTTAGGCCCCCTGCCCTAGATTGAGCATGAGGCCGCCGTCGATAACGAACGTTCCGCCGGTCACGTATTCGGAGTCCTTGGACGCGAGATAAACGGCGAGACGCGCGACTTCCCACGGCTCGCCCGCGCGTTTCCACGGAATGCTTTGCACTTGCTTTTCCAGCACTTTCGGATCGTCGATGGCTTGCTGGTTCATCGGCGTGAGGATCATTCCGGGCGCGATGCCGTTCACGTTGATCTTGTCGGGCGCAAGTTCGAGCGCAAGGGTCGTCGTGAGATTGCGAAGGCCGCCCTTGGAGCAGTCGTAATCGATGGCGCCGGCGCGCGGAATGTCCTGATGGACGGAACTGATGTTGATGATCCGGCCGCGTTTCTTAGCGCGCTTGAGCCTCGTCACGAACAAACGGCAGGTCATGAACGGTCCCACCAGATTCGTGGAAATCGCTTTTTGAAATTCCTCCACCGACAGGTCTTCGATTTTCTTTCCGCTCGCATCGACTCCGGCGCTATTCACGAGGATGGTCGCCATGCCGAGCTTTTCATCGCAGACGCGAAAGATGCGCTCGACATCGTCCGGTAGCGTAATGTCGGCTTGGACGATCGCGCCCTTGCCGCCGGCTTCCTCTATCTGACGAAGCGTAGCCGTCGCGCCGTCTTTATCCTCGAGATAGTGGATCAAGACCGCCGCGCCTTGACGGCCGAATTCGACGGCGATGCCTTGTCCGATCCCGGAATCCGAGCCCGTAACGATGGCGACTTCGCCGGCAAATTGTTTTTCCACGATGAGTCCGCCTTATTCTTTAGTGCGCGCCACGGCGGCGCGGTACATCTGCTTGTCCGCGATGGAATAAAAGATATCGCAGCGCTCGGTTCCGGAGAACGTGCACGACGCGGCGAAGGCGATGTCGGTGTCGCCGGCTTCTAGGCCGTGCGGTACGATCAGCGGCTCCCCACAGCGCGCGACGACGTTCTCGAACGTGGCGTCGAATGCGATCCAACCGATGCGCCACTTCGCTCCCTGCGCCGCACCGTTGTAGAACATCACCGGGCGCTCCGGATTCGACTGGAGTATCGGCCCGGTGCTCAGGTGCCAGTTGTCCCACGCGTCCGGCCGAGCACCGAACGGATCTGCGAGTACGGTCCAGGGCCCGCTTACCGATTGGGAGGTCGCTACGCCGATGCGCGAAGCGCCGTCCCTCGCGTATTCAAAGAACAGTCGCCACGTACCGTCGCCGACCGGAACGATCGTTGCTTCTTTCGGATTCGTCACGGCGGCGGTACTGGCGAGCGCAACGCCGCGCTTTTCAAGTTGATGAATGTCGCGACCGGTCGCCCACAAGAGTTCTCCGCGAAGTTTCGTCTGATTCCACCCGGTATAATAGACGTAGAAGTGGCCGTCGCTCAGGGCGAGCGTCGGATCCTCGCAGCCATCGCGGTCGAGTTCGTCCGGGCCCGGCGCGAGCACGGGGCGCGCATCCATCGCATAATTGATTCCGTCGCTCGAGACGCCGTGATAGATTCGCGCAACCTTCTCCGAGGCAACCTGCGAGCGATTTACGGCGCGCACGAGCAAATCGAAGCCGTCCGGGGATTTCCATACGAACGGGCTCAGCGTGTACATGTCGCGTAGCGGAGCCGCCGCGTCGAGTTGCAGCGGTTCCGTGCCCAGGAGCGCGAACGAATTTTCCATTCCCGTCATGATCGAGATGACTACCCGATGGCTCCACGCCGCGCCTTGCAGCCGAAGGTCGGCCCGAATCTCATTCTACGAAGGCGAGGTTAATGCTTCGAGGGCGCGCCGCGCATTGGGCGCTTGCAGCGGATCGAAAGCCGGATTGAGAGCGAGCGCTCGGCGCAGATAGTCCCGGGCGGATGCGCGATCGCCGACGGCGGCCGCGATCAGGCCCGCATGATAGAACAGACGCGGATCGGTCGTACCAAAGCGCAGCGCGACAAGGATCGAGGCGCGTGCTTCGGCGATGTCCCCTGCCTTGAACGCCGTCCATGCAACCGCATCGGCGCCGTAGATGTCTCGGCGAACCGCGTACTCGCGCTTCGCCTTTCCGTACGCTTCGGTCGCGTTCAGATCATGATCGGCATAGAACATCGCGAGTTGCCGGTTGTACATGATGCCGTTGATCCGGCTCAGACGGCCGATGAGTTCGACGAGCGCGTACTCGCGCTCCGCAGACTTCTTGTCGCCGGCAAGCGCGTAAACATCCCCGAGCTCGGCAATGAAGGTCGGATCGGGAAGCGAGCGGATCGCCGCGGCGTAGGAATCCTCGGCGGCTGCGTAATCGCCGCGCGCGGCGTCGAGCCGGCCGAGCGACGCGAGAGCGCGAAAATATCCGGGAGAGATTGTCAGGGCGTCGCCGTACCTCGTTCGGGCAGTCGCAATATCTCCCGTAAAGAAGGCGGCGTCACCGAGTTGCCAAGAGTACCAAGCGATCCGCTCGGGCGAAGGCGCGCTCCGCTGACGTTCGAGCGCGAGCGCGAGCGCATAGCCTTGCGCTGCGGCCGCACTATCGCCGTGAAGCGCGGCAACCCGCGCCTGCCGCGTTGCGACGTTTTCGTCGGTGGCGCCGATAATACGGCGAAGGCGTGCGTACGCGGCTTCGGACGCGGAATAATTGCCAAGTTCCGCTTCCGCATCGCCAAGCAACGCAAAGGGCGTGCCCGATCCATCCAAGCGCGCGAGCGAACGGGCGTCGTCGCGGGCCGCCAGAAATTCGTGCGACGCAAACTCCGCGACGGCACGCGAGGTGAGGCCCGGCACGTTGCGTACGGCCGGAACGACCGCGCGCGAACGGCGCGCCGTTCGCACGGCGAGCTCGAGGTCCGAAAACGCGCCGCTCTCGCGCAAACGCTGCAAGTAGAGCGCCGAGAGTCGGTTGAGCAGGTCGACGTCGTCCGGATTGCGGGCTAGGCGCTGCTCGAAGAAGAGCGTTTGCGAGCGCGACTGCACGGCCGAATCGGCCGCGGAGGCCGCGCTCGCAAAGGTCATCGGCGAACGCGCAGTTCCTTTGCCGAGCCAATCGCGCAGTCGAACCGATCCAAGGACGAAAACCGCGATCGCGGCAAAGACGCACGCCCGGAGCGCCAAAGAACGAACGCGAAGCGCACCGACGCCTTCCTCGATTGAAGACGCCGGTGCTTTAGGGTGCCTGACGATGACCTACTGGAAAACCGGTGAGCGCTCGTGGCCGGGCGCATCCGGCTGGTGCGGGTCCGCCACGAAGGGGAATTCGTTGCGGAATGGCTTGTCGTTTTTCAAGACGTGGTCCGTCAGCAGTTTCCCGTTATTGAGAAG
>JACRTZ010000061.1 GCA_014304965.1 Vulcanimicrobiota bacterium
CCCGGCCGCGGGGCAGTAAGTGGCCGTTTATGTGAACGAGCAGATTGGCGTCTGGCAGCGCGAGGCACTGAAAACATACGACAAAGCGAAGCGCCGCGCGTTGTATTTCAAGATTCAGCGCGTCTTGATCGACCAAGTCCCCGAATACGTGCTCGATTGGCAACCGGAAATCACCGCGTCGAACGTGGATCTGGTGGGCGTCAAACCGGTACCGGTCGGCTCGGACCTCTGGAACGTCGCCGACTGGCACTTCGTCGGAAGGTAACCGCTCCAGCAGCCTGCTAGCGGACTACCCAAAAACCGGGTAGAGACGTTGCGCGCGCGGCGCGCTAGGATGGTCGCAGCGATGGCGACTTCAAACGACGGCGGCCTCTGGCCGCGGTACCTGCGCGTCTCGTGCGAGGGCGGAAGCTCGATCGCGATCCTCGATGCGTTTCGCCGTCCGGCGTTTTCGTTTCGGATGGGAAGGGAGGCCGCGATCGCGGTCCTGCATCCGGAGGGGATCGGAACGGCCTTCGATCTGACCGCCGTCCGTGCGACGCGGCTCGTGCCGCTCGCGGCGGACGGCTACCTCGAGGTCCGCTCTCCCCGCGAGGTGGTTCTGTGGATTCGCGGCCAGCAATTCGGGGTGCGCTGCGACGCGCGCCGGGTCGTCGTTCGCCTGCCGGACGGCGGCGAGGTGGTGCGCCGGGTGCAAAGCCTTCGCGTGCGCGTGTGCGGCGGCGAGTGTTCGCACGAAGCGCACGGCGAAGCGGCCTTTTCGAGCCCGCGCGACGGTTGCCCGCAGGCGGCGCGCGAAGTTCGCGTTGCCGGCACGTTGACCGTGCCGCGGCCTCCTCCCGGCGCGATGCGGCTCGAGCCCGGCGCATCCCGAACGCTGGCGACGTGCGCGGCTGCCGCAGCGTTGTTCGGTGCGGCGGCTCGTACGGTTGACGATTGCGACGTCGCCGGAGCTTTGCAGCGGCGCGACTTCTTGGCCGCCGCGGGCGACGCCGCGGTGGTTTCGTCGGTGCTCGTGACGTGCTACGAGCTTGTCGGGTATCGCACCGAACGCAGGACGCCCACCGTTACGGCCGCTTCAGAAAGACGAGTCGAAGGGCCGCAAATCGAACGAATCGCAGATGCGAGGCTGTTGAGGTGATCCGAGGACTCGTCCCGGTGACCGGCGGTGACGCCGCCAATCCGTTCGAACCGCTCGTCCGCGAGCGCCTCGTCGAGCGCGTTCGGCACGCCGCCAAACTGCGCGTGACGCTCGTGGTGGCGCCGGCGGGCTTCGGCAAGTCGCTCGCGATCCGGCAGTTCCTCGATCGGGAAAGGCCCGAACACGTGCGGTTCACGGTCCGGCGCGAGCACGCCGACGTGAACGGCTTCGTGCGCGGGTTGGCCGAAGCGCTCGAGCCATTCGTTCTACCCAAGCACGTCGCGGGGCTGCAGCGCGCGCTCAAGGGCGCCACGTCGCCGCACGAACTGTCCGTTGCGGCGGAGCCGGCGCTCAAGGCTTTCGGCGGGACGATCGTGATCGACGATTTACACGTCGCGGCCGGCTCGCGGGACGTGTCGGCTCTGCTCTCCGACCTGATCGAACGCCGCAGTGGGGGCACCGGCTGGATCGTCGCCACGCGCGACGGCCTATCGTTGCCGGTCGCATCGTGGCTCGCGTACGGACTGTGCGACATGCCGATCGACGAAGTCGATCTGCGCCTGACGCCGGACGAAGCCAAGGCGCTGACGCAGCTTGCGGACGTTTCGCTGCGCGATGCGGACGTCGAGGAACTGCTGCGCATGACCGATGCGTGGCCCACCGCCTTTTCATTCGCGCTGCGCGCGGCGGGGCGCACGCCGGACATCCAACGCGTCGCGCTCGGCACGCGCGAGATGGTGTACGGATATTTAGGGGAGCAAGTTTTCGCAACGCTGCCGGAAGGCGACCAAGAGTTCTTGCTGCAGACGGCACTCCTTCCGAACGTGGATCTCGAATTACTGGCCGCTTCCGGCCGGGATGACGCCGCCGACACGATGGCGCGCCTGCGGCGCAGCACGGCGTTCATCACGGCCGAATCCGACGGGATATTTCGCTACTCAGAACTGTTCAAGGACTTTCTCGATCACGAACTGAGTCGCCGCGGACGCGCCGCCCGCAGGCGACTGCTGCTCTCGGCGGCGGACCTGCTCGAAGCTGCGGGCCGTACCGCCGAAGCCCTCGCCCTCTATGCCAACGCGGAAGACTGGCCGCGCGCGGTCGCGCTACTCACGTCGCACGGTCTCGTGCTCTTCGAGCGTGGCGACCTCGAGGTGCTGGAGAAGACGCTGGCCGCCTTGCCCCGGGCGTCGCGCGAAGGCCGCGCGCCGCTCGTCGCCTTGCAGGCGACGCTCTATTCGTTCCGCGCGCGGTACGAAGAAGCGGATGCGCTTTTTGCAGCCGCGCAGCGGCTGGAACCCGAGACGGAGTTCGTCGCGCTGGTCGCGCAACGGCACGCGCTTTCGTACCTGCGGCGCCTCGAAATCGGCAATGCGATCGCGGTTCTCGACGTCGCCGACATCGGCGCGATCCGCGACGAGGCTCTGCGCGCGCGCCTGGAGGGTACGCGAGCGGCCGCAGTTTCATTCGCGGCCGACCATTCCGAGGCGGCCCGGCTGATCCAGCGTGCGCTCGCGACCGTGGCCAGGCTCGACGACGAGGACTTGCGCGCTCAGACGTTTTTCTTTGCCGCGGTCGTCGCCTTTCACGACGCGCGTTACGACGAGGCGCGGCACTTCGCGACCGCCTCGCTCGCGATCGCGCATCAATACGGGTTGCACGCACTGGCGTGCCGGAACGGCACGGTCTTGTGCCTGATCGCGCTGCTCAATTACGACTATGCCGAATGCGTTGAGATACTCGCGCAACTGCGCCGCGACGCGGAGCGCGCCGGCGACCGCGACATGCAAGCGCAGGCGGCGCTGCACAGCTATACCTTGAGCACGGCTCGCGCCGACGACGATCGAATCATCGAAAGCGCGGAAGAACTCGACCGCTTTCCGGATTTTGCGCCCTTGCGCAGGCTCGAGGCGCAGGCGCCTTCGCATGCGTTGCAAGCGACGTGGGCGGGAGATTTCATGGCCGCGTACCGCGCGCTTCGCGGATCCGCCGAAGCGCAGGTCACCTTCCCGTTGAAGGCTCAGCGGCTGGCGGCAACGCTGCTCTATGCGGCTGCCTGCGGCGAGCGGCTTGAAGCGGAGCAACTCTTCAAACAGTTCGTCGAGTTGCTCCAGCCAATGGCGGGCAAGGCCGAGTACGAAGTGCCGCAAGTCGTCACGGCGCGCATTTTGTTTGCGCTCGCGTGTCTGCTGCTTGGAAGAGCCTCCACCGCGAACAACTGGTTGCGAGATCTCGAGGGCAACGTTCCGCTCTATCCCTCGACCTTGCGCGCCTTCATCAAGGTCCTCCGCTCGGTGTACGTCCAGGTTGAGACCGACGCGGGCGACGGCGAATTGGACGCCGATCTCGCCGAACTCGAGCGCGCTAATATGGGCGGGTACGCGCGCATGATCGTGGCCCTGCCGCTTCCCGGCCGCGTGGGAAAAGGCCACTTCACGACCTTGACCCGGATGGAGCTGCGGGTGCTGAAGGCGCTGGCCGACGGCGAAACCAGCCGCACGATCGGCGAGCAGTTCGGGCGCAGCTCAATGACGATCGACGCTCACGTGAAGTCCATCATCCGGAAATTGGGCTGCCGCGGCCGCCGTGAGGCAATCGCGCAGGCCCGTTCGCACGGCCTGGTCTGACCCGGGTTCGGCCGAAGACGCCAAAGTGTGATAGCGCGCACATCTTAGGCGCACGAACTTACCAAATGGTAAGCATGATATGTGTCTGATAAACCTTCCGTAATGGCGGTTTTCCGGGTTTTTGGCCCAGGTCCGGGGGAGCTTTCGGGGGATCGGCGCGGTGCAGTCTAGGTAGTCCAAAAAATAAATACCCAGTTTTTGGGTAGTGACATATGCCTAGAACTATTCTATGATGTGTGAGGTTGGTCACACTTTCATCGAAAGGCCCCTCTACAATGCGCAAGTTTCTCGCAATCCTCGGCCTCGGCGCATCCCTCATCGCCCTGTCCGCGTGCACGGGCAATACGGGTAGCGCGAACCTCGTCCCCAAGTCGCAAATGGCGATCCCGTCGAGCCAGATGGCAATCCCGTCGAGCCAGATGGCAATCCCGTCCAGCATGACCGCGATCCCGTCGAGCATGACGGCCATCCCGTCCAGCATGACGGCCATTCCCTCGAGCCAATCCCGCAGCGTGGGTTCCCCGGGCTTCTAAAAAGGAGCCGGATCAGGGGGCGGTCGCAATCGGCGGCCGCCGGTAAAGGGGTGTGACGAGTTGTCCGGCCGGTGCATTCCGGCCGGACTTTTGTTATGGGCCGTCCTGTTTTAGAAGTCGGTGGTGCTCGTGAAGGTGAAGCGCTCGAACTTCGCCGCCGGAACGACCATCGAGTACGAATAGCCGCCCGTGCGGGCCCGCTCCGAGGACATCTCGCATGCTCCGAGCGCGGCGAGAATGCTCTGGTTGAAGCGCATGTTGCGGACGCCGCCCGCGATCTTGCCGTTCTCGATCAAAAACGTCCCGTCGCGCGTCATCCCGGTGACGATCGTGCGCCGCTGGTCCACGGTGCGCACGTACCAGAGACGGCTGACGAGCAGACCGCGCGCGGTTTCGGCGATCAGCTGCGCGGTCGTCTTGGTGCCGGGGGACACGACCGCATCGAGTACTTGCGGGCCGGCCGCATTGGGCGCCGGCAAGGCATGACCGGTATTTTGGCGCCCGAGCTTGCGCGCCCAGTAGGCATCGGTGACGAAGGCTTTCGCGACCCCGCGCTCGATCAGCGCGACGCGTTCTTTCGGCGTGCCTTCGTAATCGAACGGCATCCCGGGCGCGAGCGCATTCGACCAGTCGTCAGTAAGGCTGAAGTTCGTCGAAGTGACGGTGCGCCCGAGGCCGTCCGACAAGAACGACGATCCCTCGTCGTACGCCTGCGCGGAGAAATGATCGGTCAGATAGGCGACGATCTCCCCGAACGCCGGCGGTTCGAGAATCACGGTCCAGTCGCCGGGTTCGACGGCGCGCGGCGTGCATGACGCGAGCGTCTTTTGTGCGGCGATCGCGGCCTGCTCGCGCGCCGCGAGCAAGCTGAAATCGTTGACGTAGCGCTCGGCGTAGCCGGTCGAGTCGTCCCCGTTGGCTTTGACGTTGACGCCGCATTCCGTCGCGTCGAACGACGCTAGCGTTCCGAGCGAGTTTGCCACCGTCGTGCCCGAGCGGGTCGCGCGCACGTAGCCCGCAGCCCACAACCCGCCACCCTCCACGACGCCGAAAATTTCGCCGGCGTCGCGAGCGCGTTCGGCGGGGCTCGCGCTGGCGCTCGACGCGACGAACGCGCTGGTCGAGGGCGAAGCGGGCGGCGACTTTGCGAGGCGCACGTCGTCGCGGGGAGCGAGCGCGGAAAGCGCGGCCGCGCGCTCCACGACGTCGCGCAATCCGGCGTCGTCGAACGCGTTTCCGGCCGCGACGCCGCTGCGGCCATCCACGATCGTGCGCAGTTGCACGCTCGCATCGCTGCGCGCGACGTTCTGGTGGATTGCGTTGTGCGCGAACCTCGTGAGCCCGTCGTCGCCGCTCGTCACGACCGCCTCGTGTTCGCCCGTCCCGGCAAGCGCGAGAATGCGGCGCCCGAGGGCCTCGCGCGCGCCTTTATCCATCGTAACCGACCCCGACGCGCACCTTGCGAAAGCGCGCGGGCGAGGCGCACTGCGCGGTGCGGCCGGTCTGCATCGGCTCGCCTTTTCCGCAATTCGGCGTACCCCAGGCGACCCACGAGCGCTCGTCGGCAACCGCGTCGCACGAGTTCCAGAACTGCGGCGTTACCCCGGCGTAGGTCGGGTTTTTCAGCAGGCGGCCGCGTTTTCCGTTGCGGATCTCCCAACCGATCTCGCAGCCGAACTGAAAGTTGAGCCGGTGGTCGTCAATGGACCACGAGCGGTTCGATTCCATGTACACGCCCTCTTTGATGCCGTCGAAGAGCGCGTCGAAGGGCACGTCGCCGGGCAGCAAGTTGAGATTACACATGCGGATCATGGGGACGTGTCCCCACGTTTGCGCGCGAACGCAGGCGTTGCTCTCGCGACCGATCGCCTGCGCGGTTTCGCGCGACATTTCGAAACCCACGAGCAGCCCGTCGCGAACGATGTCGGAGCGCACGCTTTTCGTGCCTTCGTCGTCGTAAGCGATCGTCGCCAGCCCGCGGGGGATCAGGTTGTCGATGACGATCGAGACCTTGTCCGAACCGTAACGCAGCGTCCCCAGCAATTTCGGATCGAGGAAGCTCGTTCCCGAAAAGTTCGCTTCCCAGCCCATGATACGATCGAGTTCGGCCGCGTGGCCGCACGATTCGTGGATTTGCAGCGAGACTTGCGAGCCGCCGAGGATCACGTCCATCTCGCCGGCCGGGCACTGCGGCGCGTCCAGCAAGCGATCCGCCTCTTCGCCGATGCGTGCCGCATTGTCTGCGAGGCGCGCGGCTTCCACGATTTCCCAACCGCCGCTTTGGTAGAGGCCGACGTCGCCGGGGAACGTGCGGTCCTGTGCGTCGCGATCGCCGACGGCGAGGGCCGAAATGCCGGAACCGGTTTGATAGAGGCGTTGTGAGATCTTCGAGCCGTTCGTATTGAAGAAAAGCTTGTCGGTTCGCCAGAGGTCGATCCACGCGCGACCGACCGAAATGCGGGGCGTCGCGTGGAGTTCGCGCTCGACTGCGAGCAGATGCGCGACGCGGTCGCCGAGCGGGACGGTTGCCGGATCGCGTTCGACCGGCGTTTCGTACGAGCCGACGTGCGCGGCGGTCGGAACTGCGGTTCGCATGCCGCGTCCTCCGGCGGCTCCGGCCTTTGCGATCTCGACTGCGCGCGCCGCGGCGAGGTCGAGCCCGCCGTCGCTCGCGTCGTCGCTCGCTGCGAAGCCCCACGCACCGTCAACCATGGCGCGGATGCCGAATCCCGAACTGCCGGAGTCCGAGAGCGACACCACGCTGCCGTTGCGAACCTCGATTCGCTCGCTGCGGCCTTCTTCGAAACGGATCTCGGCGTACGCGGCGCCCCGAGCGCGCGCGGTGTCGAGCGCGCGCAGCGCGTGCGCCTCGAACGATGGCCGGTTATTCAAACGAACCTCGCAGTGAACGTGAGTTTAGTGAACCGGATAGCCAAGGACGAGAAAGACGAGCCCCCCGGCAGCTGCGGCAAGCGAAACGAACAGCAAGGCACGCGATCGCGTCAGCGCGGCGATCGAAATCATCGCGATCGCCACCTCGAAACAGGTGACGCTCATGTCGAGCGTTTCGTGCGAGCGAACGTACTTCTCCGACTGCTCCTCGAGGCGTTTTTCGTCTTCTTCGTATTTCAAGGCGGCTTTTTGCAAAGGACCCTTCGCGGCTTTCTCATGGGCCGCGACGTCGCCGAGCGCTTTGCGCTGCTCTTTCGTGAGGGTCGCCGCCGCCACGAGCGACGCCTCGTCGATGTGCTGTTTGATGCTGCGCGCCTGATAGAAGGCCCACGAATCCGAGGCTCGGGCCTGAGCAAGGATTGCATCGTTTTTCGATTGCAGCGCCGCCGTCGTGCGCTGATTCGCGAGCAAACTTGCGACGGCTGCGAAGACCGCGAGCAACGCGGCCGTTATGATGATGGAACGCTCGCCGCCGGATTCTTTTGCACGCTCGACGGCTTCGTGCGCCTTGAACTCGCTAGGCATGCGTGACGTCCTTTCGGGTGGGCGGACGGAGCTCGCGGACCATTTCGAGGCCGCGAAGGACGTCCGTATGA
>JACRTZ010000195.1 GCA_014304965.1 Vulcanimicrobiota bacterium
CCCCGCCACGGTGGTAACCGGCATACCCGTCCTGTTCGGCCAGCGACCCCCGCACCCACCCGTCGTCGGTGAGCAGGGCGTCCGCTCTCACGAGATCGACCTGCCAGACGGCGACGTCGATGTCGTCGTGAGGCCGCGTCACCCGCCCGGCGTGGACGTCCACGGCCCACCCACCGAAGAGCCAGTAGTCGAGGTGCTCCGCGGCGAAGGTGCGGTCCAACCAGGCGATGCACGCCAGCTGCTGCTCCACAGGGTCGTCCATCGGACCTAGGCCGAGCCGGAGCCGCGCTCGTCGTCGGCGTTCCCGCGGGCGGGGGCGGCCATGTCTCCGGCCACCACGAACTGGCGCGCGAAGCGATCCGGTCGCACTTGCAATCGGTCGTCGGCGCGTCGGCTTCTCAGGCCGTGATCGATTTGATCGACGCGACCCTGCGCGAGCAAAAGCAAGGCATCGTCGCCGCTGCGATCAGTTGGACGGTGATGATCCTGGGCGCCATTGGATTGGTGGGCGCACTCCAAGACGCGTTGAACACGGTGTGGCACGTCGAGGGGCCGAAGCGGCCCGGCATCGCCGGCCTCGTGCGCGGCCGGCTCGCAGCGCTCGCGCTCGTCGCGGCAAGCGCGTTCGTGCTGCTCGTCTCGTTGGTTGCAAACGTCGGTTTGGCGGCGCTCGGCGACCAGCTGCACGGTCTTTTTCCGGCCTCAGGCGCGCTCGTGAACCTGCTCGACTTCGCTGTGTCGTTCGGCGTCATCGCGCTGCTGTTTTGGGTGATCTTCACGTATTTGCCCGACGCCGAGACCAAATGGCGCGACACGTTGCACGGTGCAATCATCAGCGCGCTGCTGTTCGTCGCCGGTCAGTTCGCGCTCGGCTGGTATCTCGGGCGCGTCGGCACCGCGTCGGCGTACGGGGCGGCCGGCTCGCTCGTCGTCATCCTGCTGTGGACGTTCTACTCCGCGCAGATACTCTTGTTCGGAGCCGAGTTCACCGTCGTGACGGCGAGCCGCGCGCGCCGTTCCTTGGCGCAATCGCGGCGCTCGGCGTCCGGGCGCCGCTCGGAACCGGAGGCTTCTTAGCGCATCGTCACTTCGGCGTCGATCACCTTGACGGCGCCGCCGCCGATCTCGACTGTTTCCACCGCGCCGTCGCGCACGTGAAGCAGGCCGTGGATCAAACTGCGACGCTGCATCTTGGTGCCTTGCTCGCTGACGAATCGTGCGCCGTCGCGCTTTTCGAGCAGGCCGTACTCCACCATGTACGCGCCGAGCGGTCCCGTCGCGCTCCCGGTCGCGGGATCTTCCCAAATCCCGGACATCGGTGCGAACATGCGCGAGTATGCGCCGCCGTCGACCGGTGCGAACAGAAACACGCCGTTTGCGCCAAACGTCGGCGCCGCGCGCTCGAGCGCGCGCAGATCGAGTTGAGCGCGGTCCACGGCCGCCCGGTCGCGCAACGGCACGAAAAGAAACGGATTTCCCGCGCCGGCGACTCGCGCCGGCAAATCGCGGTAGAGGTCGGCCGGTTCGAGCCCGAGCGCGCGCGCGCAAAGCTCCCGATCGTACGTGGCGCCGAATGTGATCGGCGGCGTGCGCAGCCACGCGATGAACGGGTCGGCCCGCCGTTCGAGCCGGATCGGGACGGGACCGATATTTTCGTCGAGCACGAACGTCGTTGCGCCTGCGGGAACGCGATCGAGAGCGCACAGAACGTACGCTGTTCCGATCGTCGGATGTCCGGCGAACTCCATCTCGCTGTTCGGCGTGAAAATCCGAACGCGCGCGAGGCCGTTGCTGCCTTCTTCCGGCGGAAAGACGAACGAACTTTCCGAGAGATTTAATTCGCGGGCGAGCGTTTGCATCTGCTCGGTCGCGAGGCCGCGTGCATCGGGAAAGCACGCGAGCGGATTTCCCTCGAACGCGACCTCGGTGAAGACGTCGACGACGAGATAGCGGTAGGTGCGAACGGAAGCGGCCCTCGCGGGAAGAAAGTTATCTCGGCACGGACCGCGCGATCATGATGCGGCGCGCGCCGGTCGGACTTTTCGTCGCGCCCGGCTCGAAGACCGTTACCCGCGCGTCCTTGAGCACCGAGCGCATGCGCCGGTTGCGCGGGGACACGCTAGCCGAAACGTTTTCGCCGCGCACCTTGGCGGCGACGATCGCCTTGCCGGCGGCGCGAATTCCATCGGCGTGGACGGCGCTGACGAAGTCGAAGTTGACGACGACGTGAAAGTCGCCGCGCGCCGCCACGTCGGCAAGCGCTTCATCCAGGATTTCGCCCAGCCGGCCGTCCAGTTCGCCGATCAGATCGATGGCGACGAGGCTTCGGTCGAGCGCGGGATTGGGGGTTTGCGGCAGAAGCATGGGACGAGTATGCTTGGCCGCCCTTATGCGGTCCTGAGAAACGAATGAAATTGTCGCGAGAATGAAACCGTCGCGAGGTGTTCCCAGGCCCGCCACAGGTATCCCACGTAGCATCGAAGGCGATGAGCCGGCCACAGCAACGCGTGCTGGTCGTCGACGACGAACGCCACATTCGCGAGTTGCTTGAAATTGGCTTGGGCGACGAAGGCTTCGAAGTGCGTAGCGCCGCCGACGGACAGTTCGGTCTTCAAATCTGCCGCGAATGGAATCCGGACGCCGTGATTTTGGACGTGATGCTGCCGAAGGTGGACGGCTTCGCGTTGCTGCCGCTCTTTCGGAAGCTTACCGAGGCGCCGATCCTCATGCTGAGCGCCAAGGGCGAGGTTTCCGACAAGGTGACCGGTTTGTCCAGTGGCGCCGACGACTATTTAGCGAAGCCGTTCGAGATGGCCGAACTGCTGGCCAGGCTCGAAACGGCGCTTCGCCGGCCGCGCCTAGCGGCTCCGCAAGTGCTGCGGTACGCCGACATCGAGGTCAACCTCGAGACGCGCGCGGTGTCGCGCGACACGAAGACGATCGCGCTCTCGGCCCGCGAGTACGATCTGCTGGTCGCGCTCTTGCGCAGCCCGCAGCGCGTCTTCACGCGCGACCAATTACTCGACCAGGTATGGGGCACCGAGCGCTTCGTAGGCCCCGGGGCCGTCGAGACGTACATTTCGTATTTGCGAGCGAAGATCGACCAAGGCTTCTCCAAGCGCTTGATCCACACGCATCGCGGCGCCGGCTACTCCCTGCGCGAAGAGTAGCGAGGCTTCCGAATGTTCCAGTCGTTGCGAACGCGGCTCGTCGCGTACTACGTGTTCGCCGCCATCCTGCTCGTAATCGTGGCCACGCTCGGGGTTACGGCGTTCTCACTGTCCACCTACGGCATCACCGCGCGCGAGACGGTCGAATCGGCGGCGCACAATGCGCCCGACGAGGCGCGCACGCAGATCGCGCGGTACGGTTCGCTCGAGAAAGCGGCGCCCGACATCGTCCGCCACCTCGTTCATCCCGGCTTGCACGTCTCCGTCTCGCGCGTGGATCGTTCGGGCGCGCGCACGACGCTCGCGCGCGCCGACGCCGACGGCGCGGATTTGAGGGTGGTTGTCATCAGCGACAAGGCGTCCGCCGATAGACATTTCGGTCGCGGGCCGTTCGGCGATCGCGGACCACCGCCCCCGGGCGGACCGCCCCAAGGCTACGGTCACGGGCCGCCGCCGCCCGGCCTGCGCGGCTTCGATCGCGGTGGACCGTTCCCGATGGGGCTCAACGTCTTCTTGCATCTCGAGCCGCGCGCGGTGAATATCCCGGGCGGGCGCATTACGATTTTTCCGGTTGCGGCGCAATTGGACCGGTTCATCTCGGCGTTCTGGCTCGCAATGCTGCCGATCGGGATCGTCGTTACCCTGGCCGCGTGGCTGCTCGGCAATTTCATCACGGGTCAAGCGCTGCGGCCGCTCGTCGAAACGACCGCGTCGCTGCAACGCTTCGCGGACGGTGACTTCACGCCGCGTCCCGTCGTCACGGCCGACCGCAGCGAGATCGGCGAACTCGTCACCGCCTACAACGGCGCCGTCGCACAGGTCGGTGCGGCTTTCGAAGAGCGAAGCAAGGCCGAAGCGCAGATGCGGCAATTCATCGCGGACGCCGGACACGAATTGCGAACGCCGTTGACCGTCGTGATGGGGTTCATCGACGTGATGCGCCGGCGCGGCCCGGGTGATCCGGCAGCGTCGGCCCGAATATACGAAACGATGCTCGCGGAAAGCCGCCGGATGCGCGCGCTCATCAACAAGTTAATCGCGCTGGCACGTCTGGAGAATCCGCAACAGCGCGAAAACGAGCCGGTGGATATGAGCGCGGTGGCGCAGGAGGTGGCGAACGCTCTCGAGGCCTTGCAGCCGAGTTCGCGCGTCGTGCTGCGAGCGCAGCCCGGCACCTTCGTCCGTGGCGACCGGTACGACTTGCACGAAGCGATTTCGAATCTCGTGGACAATGCGCTGAAGTACGCACCGGATGCGCCGGTCGAAATCGACGTTCGGCCCGACCACGACGACGCGGTCGTCGAGGTCTCGGATCGCGGACCCGGCATCGGCGAAGCCGAGCGCGGGCGCATCTTCGACCGGTTTTTCCGCGGCGAAAATCGCGGGGAAGCGGAAGGTTTCGGCTTGGGCCTCGCGATCGTCAAGCGCGCGGTCGAACGGGCCGGCGGTAGCGTTACCGTCGCGGATCGTCCGGGCGGCGGCAGCGTGTTTGCAGTCCGGGTGCCGCGCATGGCGCGCAGCGACGACGCGAGGATCGCCGTCTAAGACCGTTCGCGCCGCTCTCCTGCGAGGAGCGGCTTGCCGCATCGTGGTAGGCGCAACGCGGTGATTCGTTTGCTCGATTCCGCGACGGTCGGCCAGATCGCCGCGGGCGAGGTCGTCGAGCGGCCCCTGTCGGTCGTTAAGGAACTCGTCGAGAACGCGCTCGACGCGGGCGCGCGGCGGATCTCGGTGACGGTCTCGAAGGGCGGGCTCGACGCGCTCGAGGTGAGCGACGACGGAACGGGCATCCCGCGCGACGACCTTCGGCTGTCGCTCGCGCGTCACGCAACGAGCAAACTTTCGAGCGCCGGCGATCTCGAGCGCATCGCGACGCTTGGATTTCGCGGCGAAGGCCTCGCGAGCATCGCGGCGGTCGCGCGCGTGCGCGTGGCATCGCGCGTCGCCGATGCGCAGATCGGCTACGCGGTCGAAGCCTTTGGCGAAAACGTGAGCGAGCCCGAGCCCGTCGCCATTCCGGTCGGAACGCGCGTTTCGGTGCGCGCGCTGTTCGAAAACGTTCCGGTCCGCCGCGAGTTCCTGCGCTCGCCGTCGGCCGAGTTCGCGCGCATCTCGACGTTCTTGGCGACCCTTGCGCTCGCGTATCCAAGCGTGACATTTGCGCTCGCGCACGACGGCAAACCGGTGTGGATCTTTCCCGGCACCGACGCGATCGAACAGCGGCTCGCGCACGTCTTCGGGCCCGAACCCGCTCGTTCGCTGCTGGCGCTCGATGCGCCGGGCGTGCGCGGCTACGTCAGCCGCCCCGGCTTCGATCGCGGCGATCGCCGCATGCAACTGCTCTTCGTCAACCGGCGTTTGCTGCGTTCGACGTTGATGGCCGGCGCATGGACCGGCGGGTACTCGACCTTTTCGCTGAGCGGGCGCCAGCCGTACGGCGTCTTGTTTTTGGATCTGGACCCGCAGCACGTGGATCCGAACGTCCATCCGACCAAGAGCGACGTCCGATTACGCTATCCCGAACGCGTCGCGAGCGTGGTGCGGCGCGCCATTTCCGGCGCACTTGAGGCGGACGCGCGCGGACGGTTGTCCGCCTCGCTGTCCTTCGCGCCGCCGCGCACGGATGCAAGCAACGGCGTTGCGGAATTTTCCGCGCCGTTCGAGACGCAAGCGCCGTTTGCGTTCGGCGAAAGCGACGATCGCGGCGGGCTTCGCGTGCTCGCACAACTGGACGCAACGTACATTCTGGCGACGGACGGCCGTGCGCTCGTTCTCGTCGATCAGCATGCCGCGCACGAGCGCGTCGCATACGAAGCGATTGCGGCGCGCGCGCGCCGCGCGGCGCCATGCGAACCGTTGCTCGTTCCGTTCACCGTCGAACTGCCCGCAAGCGACGTGCCGCTGTTCGAATCCGTTCGGCAAACGCTCGCCGAGGCAGGTTTCGAGGCGGAGCCGTTCGGCGAAGGCGCATACCGGGTGCTGGCGACGCCGTCGGGCTACGGCGCTCGGGCGTTTGCGGTACGGCCGTTCGTTGAGGACTTGCGCGACGAGATTCCGGGGCTCGGCGCCGCCGAGCGGATTTGGGCCACGCTCGCCTGTCACTCGGTCGCGCGGGCCGGCGACAAGCTCGAAGCCGCGGAGATGTCGGCGCTGATCGCACAATTGCTGCGCTGCGAAAATCCGATGCACTGCCCGCACGGCCGGCCCACGATCGTCCGGATCGAGCCCGCCGACGTCGCGCGCATGTTCAAACGGACGTAGTGTGCCGAACCGGATCGGCGTGCTGATCCTCGCGGGACCGACGGCGAGCGGAAAGTCGGAACTCGCGATTGCGCTCGCGGAACGCTTCGGAGCGGAGATCGTCGGCGCCGATTCGCGCCAGGTGTACCGCGACATGCCGGTCGGCACCGCCGCGCCGTCCGCGGCGACGCGTGCCCGCGTCACCCATCACCTCGTCGGCTTCCTCGATCCGCGCGAACGCTACAGCGCGGCGCGTTTCGCCGCGGATGCCCTTGCGGCAATCGACGCCATTGCTGCTCGCGGCCGGCCCGTCATCGTGGTGGGCGGCACGGGGTTCTATGTGCGCGCGCTCTGCGGCGAGGTAGCGCTCTCCGCAGCCTACGATCCGGTTTTGCGCGCGCGTTTGGCGCGCGAAGCGCGGCTTCACCCGCCGGAAACGCTGCACGAATGGCTCGCCGCGCGCGATCCCGAGCGGGCGGCGCAGATCGCGCCGGGCGATCGTTACCGGGTCGCGCGCGCGCTCGAAATAGCGCTTGCGCCGGCGCATCGGGCGCTTCGCTCGGATGACGCCGCCGGCCGCTCTCTGCGGACGAGCGGCATTCCGTTCCTCAAGATCGTGCTCGATATCGACGACGAACGGTTGCTGGCGCGCATCGAAGCGCGCGTCGAAGCGATGCTCGCAGGCGGTCTGCTCGACGAGGCGGAGCGCGTTGGAGCCGGAGCGGCAGCGGCAGATGCGGTCGGGTACCCGCAAGCCCTTGCATACCTCGCGGGGCTTTCGACCTTGGAGGAGTTGCGCGCATCGCTCGTCCGCGCAACGCGACGCTATGCGAAACGGCAGAAGACGTGGTTTCGCGGCGAACCCGGCGTGCGTTTCGTCACAGCGGGCGACGCGCTCGAGCGTCTGTCCGAGTGGGCGCACGCGGAGTTGGGGTGGGAGCGTGCGCCGGCCGGCGCCGAGCGCACAGGACGGGCCGCCGGGTAACCTGAAGGCGCTCGCTCATGTCGTTGCGGGAGGGCGCGTCCGGCGGCCGCGCGCCGGCACTGCAAGATGCCTACTTGGCCGAAATTCGCCGCCAGGGCGTCGCGGTAACCGTTTATCTCGTGAACGGGTTTCAGTTACGTGGGACGGTCAAAGGCTACGACGCGTTTACGATCGTGCTGGAATACGAGCATCGCGTGCATTTAATTTACAAGCACGCGGTTTCGACTATTTCGCCGCAGGCGCCGTTCTCGTCGCTCGATTTCGATGCGCCCGGTGCTTGAGACGTCGGTGCACAAGATGCACGGCACGAGGAACGATTTCTTCATTTTGGACGCCCGGTCGCAGGACGCTGCCGACTAAGCGGCGCTCGCGCGAGAGTTGTGCGACAGCGGCGCGGGCGACGGCGATGACGGCTTGCTCGTCATAGAGACGCCGCCCGACGATC
>JACRTZ010000144.1 GCA_014304965.1 Vulcanimicrobiota bacterium
GGTCTCGCGCCACTTGGCAACGACCTCAGGGATGCCGCTCGAAAGGCGTTCGACCTTGACGTGATCCCAGCGGATGGTGTCCAGTTTCTTGCCGTTCACCGACGCAACGTCGTAGCGAATCGGGAAATTCGTGCTCTTGACGAGCGCTTCGGAGTATTCTTTCGAGTAGTAGAAGTTTTCGAACAGGCGGCCGGCGTTCGGGTGCGGAGCGTCTTTGAGCACCGCGACGGGCGCCGTTACCAGGACGGCGCCGTCGTCGGGATAGTAAATGTCGATCGCATTGCCGGCCATTTTCTTCTCGATCGATAGGTTGTCGGGCCCCGCGCCGATCGCCCGTTCGCCGCCGACGATGTCGTTGACGGTATCGTAGATCGAACGGCCGATCTTGGGGTTGATCGCCGCAAGATTCTTGAAATACTCCCAACCGTACTTGTCGTTCATCGCGACGACCCAATTGCCGACGTAGCCGCTAAAGGCCGGGTGGCCGAGCGTGACCATGCCTTTGTACTTCGCGTCACCCAAGTGCGTCCAGCGCTTGGCCGGCTCGACTTTCTTGGGATTATAGTTGATGAGCACGAACGCGAGCGCGCCCAGGTGATAGGTCTGATCGGGATCGAGCACGCGAAACTGCGCGTGTACCTTGTCGATGTCACCGGGGGCGAACTGCGCAAGCACGTTCTGCTTTTTGAGTTCGACGTAATGCGCTTCATCGGTCGAGGCGAACACGTCGAGCTGGTGGATGTTCGACTTGAGGTCTTGGCTCAGGCGCTGGTAGATCACCTGAGCGGTCTGCCGGATGAATTCGACCTCGATGCCGGGGTATTTCGCCTTGAACGCGTCGCGGACGCGCTCCGCGGCATCTTGTGCGTAGTGCGCCGTCCACCAGACGACCTTGCCTTCTTTTTTGGCGGCGTCGTACAGCTTTGAGACGTCCGCGTCGGTGACGGCCTTTTTCTTCGGTGCGGCCCCGGCGGGATGGCCGTATGCGAGCGCGGCGGCGGCTCCGCCGGCGAGGCTCAAAAACCGGCTTCTGGTCGGCGACATGGTTTCACCTCGACATGGACACGCGAAAAAGACTTCCGTTCCTACCGTGGGGCGCAGGTCAATCCCTTGACCTGCGCCGTCTGGCCGGTAGAAGTTTCAGCCGGGGGCTAAAGTCTGCTCCCCGTCACACCGAACAGTAAAGTACCGGCGGGAGCCCAACTCAATTCGAGATTAACGTCTCCGCGATTCCGGTGAAAAAGTGCTCGCAAGGGCACTTTTTCCTATGCCCCGTTACGGACTCCGGAAGGGCTCGAGGATCGGGATCTCCTTGGCTTCCATAGCCATCATCTTCATCGCCTCGGCCTTGAGTTTCGCGTTCTTGCCGCACGCGGCTTCGATCTTCGCCATCGCGCTCATCATCTTGGCGTGTGCCACAGCCATCATCGCGAAGTCTTGATCTACGTCGCCCGTCATCTTCATGGGCGCCATCGTCATCCCGCTCTTCATCATGGACTCCGCTTTGCTGCAGTCCATTTTGGCCGGAGCGGCCATCATCTTGTCGTCGGCGGCCTGCGAGGCCATCGGCATCGCAAGCATAGCCGCGAGCGCGACGCCATAGACGGCGCCGGTCAGGGTCAGTTTCACGTAAGCTCCTTCTGCCGGCCGAGGCCGGCTGACGATTGTAATGATGACGCGGCCTCAGAAAGCCGTCAGTAACGAGGCTTACCGACGCTCGACCCCATAGCCGGTAGGATGATGCCATGACGGACGTGACCGGCCTGGTCCAAACCTTCGGGCTGCTCTCGCAGCGCAGCCTCGAGGCCGGGCGTGGCGGCGACGCTCGCGGCGGCGGCGAATCAGCGCCTGTGGTCGAGAACAAGGTGTGGTATCTGCGGCAGAACCGGCTGTTCGAGGAAGCCACCGGCGACTCGGTGGACGCGTCCGAACATCTCTTCACCACCTGTTTGGTTCCGAAGCGCACCCGGGTGTTCGACCTCGGTGATGCTACCCGCGTGGTCTTTTTGATCAAGCGTGGCAAAGTTCGGGTGAGCCGCCTGACCCCCGACGGCAAAGAGGTTACGGTCGCCGTGTTGGGCGCGGGCGACCTCTTCGGTGAGGAAACCCTGTTCACCGATGCGCCGCGCACGACGATCGCGACGTGCCTCGAAGAAACGCTGCTCTGCACCGCCAAAGCGGACGACCTCTTTGCGCTGCTCGCGCGCAACCCGGCCCTCGCCCTTAACGTCGCGAAGGTGCTGAGCGGACGGCTCGACGAGGCGTCGGCGGTCCTGGAAGACGTCGCCTATGCCAAAATCCCCGAGCGGCTGATGCATCTGTTCACGCGTCTGAGTGCCGAACACGGAACCCCGACCGGCCGCGGCGTGCGCGTCGACGTCGCGCTGACCCACGGAGACATCGCGTCCCTGATCGGCAGCACGCGCGAGACGGTCTCGCTTGAACTCGGCAATCTCGTGGCGGCCGGCAAACTGATTGCCGACGGCCGTCGTTACATTATCCCAGAACCGGAGTTGTCTTCATGAAGCCTTCGCTCGCCCTTCTCGGGGCGCTCGCCCTCGCGCTCGGCCTCCCGGCCGCCTCGCATGCGGCGGGGAACTCGCCCACGCTCGCGCCGCTCGAGCGCGCGTCCGATTGGATCAACGGGACCGCGCGGCCCGCGTCGCTTGCCGGTAAGGTGGTCGTCGTGGACGTGTTCACTTTCGGCTGCATCAATTGCAAGAACGTGACGCCGAATCTGCGCACCCTGCACCGGAGGGTCTCGCCGAGCGATTTGGCGATCGTCGGCGTGCACACGCCCGAGACGCCCTACGAAACCGACCGGGCGAACGTGGTTCGTGCGCTCAAGGAGCAAAACATCACCTGGCCCGTCGCCATCGACAACGCACACCATCTGTGGGACGCGTTCGGGGTAGATGCCTGGCCGACGCAACTCGTGTACGATCGCAGCGGCAAACTGCGCGACGTCGTGGTTGGCGATTCGCAGGACGGCCGCCTCGATGCGATCGTTCGCAAACTGATTTCCGAGCGGCAGCCCGCGCGCCGCGTGAAAATGCGCGAGGTGGCGGCGTCGCACAGCGAACGCATCGTGCTCGCCGGCGGGTGCTTCTGGGGAGTGGAGGCCGTGTTCGATCGCGTTAAGGGCGTCTCGCACGTCGTCTCCGGGTATGCCGGTGGGAAGGCCGCCACGGCGCACTACGAGATCGTCAGCACGGGCATGACCGGTCATGCGGAGTCCGTCGAGGTCACCTACGATCCGTCGAAAGTTTCCGTCGAACAACTGCTACGCGTATACTTCATGGTTGCGCACGATCCGACAGAATTGAACCGTCAGGGGCCGGACGAAGGCTCGCAATATCGGTCGGAGATCTATTACACCACGCCCGAACAGAAGAAGGCCGCCGAAGCGATGATCGCGTCGTTCGAAAAGCGGCACGCGTTCGATAAACCGATCGTCACGAAAGTGGAAGCGCTGCCGGCCTTCTATCCGGCCGAGGCGTATCATCAGCACTTCCTGGATCGCAATCCAACCTACCCGTACATTGTGTACAACGATCTTCCGAAGCTGGAAAAGCTCAAGAAGACGTTCCCCGATCTGACGGTCGCCGCGCTGAAGTAGCCCCCCTCGCTCATTCGCCAGCTCCCCAGGCTTCGCTCGCTCCGCGCGGCGACGCAGGAAACGGAGCGGTGCGAAGTCATAAGCAGGACGCCCGTGGTAAGCTTTGCATTCGGATTGTTGATCGCGCGGCTATTCGTCGGCCTCGGTTTCGCAGCGCACGGGGCTCAGAAACTGTTCGGTTGGTTCGAGGGCCCGGGCATCGCCGGAACGGCCGGCTACTTCGCATCGCTCGGCTTTCGCCCGGGGGTGGTATTCGCTGTCATTTCCGGGATTGCGGAGCTTCTCGGCGGCCTGTTGATCGGGCTCGGCCTGGGCGGACCGTTCGGTCCCGCGATGGTGCTCGGCAATCTGCTGGTGGCGGCGGTCGTCGTGCATATGAAAAATGGATTTTTCGAGAGTAAGAACGGATGGGAGATGCCGGCGCTCTACATCGCGGCTGCGACGACCTTTGCGTTTGTCGGGTTCGGCTCGTTCTCGCTGGACGCGAAACTAAAATTTTCGGCGATTCTGAACGACCCGGTTATCGTTTGGTGTGCGCTCGGCATCGGCGTGAGCCTCGCGACGGGGAGCTTGCTGTTGCGACAGCCCGAGCGCCGCTCGAAGCGCTCACCGGACTGAAACTGCCGCATCCCCCGGTCGAGGGCTCAACTCGAGCCGTTCGTGCGTATAGTCGAGCGTGATGCTGAAATGGGCGAGCAGTCCGCTGCCGGCATGTCCGTCGCCAACGGGCGCGAGATTGCGGGTGGCGGAAATGTGGGGGCGCGCGATCGTGAAGCGGCCGATGCGCGCGCTCGGGATCTCGCCCGAAACGACTTCCGCGCTGCCACCGACGCCGCTCGCGCGGCCCTTGGACGTCGTCTGGAAGATGTCGGGGTGCGCCTGGTAATACGTGAAGGCGAGATTGATCGTTGACTCGTCGCCCGTATCCAGCATGACCGGAATGTCTGTTCCTCCGATTCCTAGCGAAACGATCGGCAGAAACTGGCGGAAGGTCAAGGGTAGCGCATATTCCGGCGATACGTCGGCACCGGCGTTCGCGAAGGTCACCTGCCGGCGCGGATAGTCGATCGTGACGCGCTCGTGCGCGATTGCGTCGGTCCCGATCACGAGATCGTAACCGTACCGCCGCAGATCGTGCAGTATTGAATAGAAGGCGCCCGGGAAGGTCGCGTTGCCGACGTGCAGCGGCGGCGCCTTGACGACCCCGGTGACGTAACTGCCGATACCGCGGATCCCAAACGGTTCGTCCACCGGTTCGATGCCCAAGCGTTCGGCGAGTTCTAAGCTCATGGACATCCCGGAATTGCCGGTATCGAGAAGACAGGCGAGGCGCTCGCCGCCCATACTGCAATCGATGACGGGAGCGGTGCTCGGCATATCCGGCCGCAGCATCGCTGTGGTCGAAACGCCGTCGGGAATCGTCGCGACGAGCCCCGCGGGCCGCTGAAGAACCTCCGGTACGACGATGCGCGCGGAAAAAGTCTCAAAGAGCGCGCCGTCCACGTCGATCTCAAAGGGCAGTCGCGCCTCGCCAACGGTGCGATAGTCGCGAAGATTGATGCGGTGGCTGCCGTCGAGCGTGCGCGCTTCGCTGACGAGACTGTTCGCATCGAGGCGAACCGCGAGCGGTACGCCGCCGGGTCCGGTGACCACGAGCGAAGCGACCCCGAACGGTCCGCGAGGCAGGTAGCGTAACCGGCCGCCGAGCCGCGCGAAGTCGGGCGCGAGAAACGCGTAGCTCGCAAGCGCGTCCAAGCTCGCGCGAAACGGGTCCGACTTTCTCGGCGCCGGAAGTGCCGTATCGTTGATGTTCGTATCGAACGAACGTGAGCCGTCGTAATACGTACCCGCGCACAAGGCGCGTTCGCAGCGGCGTACGAGGCGGCGCGGCCACTGCTGCTCGCTGTGAAGCTCGACCGCGCCGGCATTGCTGCCGAAGCGCTCCCGGCTGACGACGTGCAGCGCGAAGGGCGCGCCGCTCGCCTCCGAGATGGCGTACAGCAACGCGGCCGGCGGGGCGTCGTTTTGCTGGGCGACGGCTGCGCTCGCGAGCAAGGCTGCCGTCAACAGACACGGGACCGCTACGCGTGCGGCGAAGCGCATGCGGTGAACTTCGAATCCATCGACCGCTATCTTCTCGGCGAGCCCGTTTCCAAAGCCGACGCGGTTGCCGCGGCGCTCGGCGAGCGGGCGGACGTTCCGGCCGCGGCGCCCTTCTACCGGGCGCTCGAAGCGGTCGGCGTGCGCGCAGCCGACGAAGCGCTGATCGCTTTGCGGCTCGTCCTGGCGGGGCGCTCTCCGGACGATGCCAGCGTGCGGCGATTGCGAGCACTTTCCGCTCTCGCGCGCGCGGCGACCAACGGCGACGCGGAGGGCGCGCGCAAAACGCTCAAACGCGATGCGAGCGCGCTGCCCGAAGCCGCAACGTTTGATCCGGGCAACCTCACCGCTTTGCGCGAGCGCGCGCGCGCGGCCTTTGCCGCTGAAGTGAACGGCGATCAGGCCGCCGGCGGCCTGCGGTAGAAAGTCAACGCGGAGCTCGATCGCGCGACGCGCGCTTCGAGTTCGCTGCGCTTGTCGCGCTCCATCGGTGCGAACGCTCGCGCTGCGCAGGCCGCCACGTCTACTTGGCGGACGTCATCGCACCCGATCACGATCGTATCCACGTCGCCGGAGAGTGCGTAGCAAACGGCTTCGGCGGGGGTTATGCCGCCCGCGCGCGGATCGAAGAGCAGGCCGCGCGCGAACACTTTCATTCCGACGATCGCCATGCCGCGCGCCCGCGCCGCCGGGACGACGCTGCGCTCGAAACCGTCGGGGCGCCCACCCTCGGCGGGATTGATCGGCAACAGCACGGAGTCGAACGAGAAACGCTCGAGCGCTGCGCGCAGCACTGCCGGGTCGTGGTGGCCGGTGACCCCGATGAATCGCGTCAACCCGCGCTCGCGCGCTTCGACGAATGCGGCGTACGCGCCGTCGGCGTCTTCAAATTCACTCAACTCGGAGAATTCGCGCACGTCGTGCAATTGCCACAGATCGAGCGCGTCAAGGCGCATCGCTCGCAGGGTCGTCTCCAGCATCGCGAGCGCGCCGCGTTTCGTGCGATCGTGCGCTTTGCTTGCAAGGAAGAGCCCGTCCCGGCGGCCGCCGAGCGCCTTACCATAGTAAGCTTCGCTGCCCGCGTAGGCGCGTGCGGACTCGAGGTAGGTAACGCCGGCCGCCCTCGCGGCCTCGATCACGTCGCGGGCTTCGGCCTCGCGGCCGAAGCTGCGCAAGATGCCCTCGCCTCCTAAGCCGAGCCGCGTTACCGGCGGGCCGGACGGCCCAAAGGGCATTTCTGGGAGTCGCTGCGGCAGGGGAACGCTCCTCGCTATGCGCTACGTTACCCCAACGTGATGCTGCGGTTCGTCGCGGTCGCCCTGGCGACAATCCTCTTTTCGACCACGCTGCCCGTGAGGGTGGGCGCCGTCGAGCCCAACGGTGACGCCGGCTCGTCCAATGTGCTGCGCCTGGCATTTGGTAATGAAGGCGACAAAGACGACAGCGGCCCTCCGCTGCAGTTGCGCAACGCCGGAACGGTTGAAGGCCAGGTCGTCGGAGTGGACTACAAGACGGGCTTGCTGACCTTGCAAGCGGGCCGCACGCGCTACGACGTGCTGATCTTGCCGAGCACGAATATCCAGGGCGGGGAGAAGGCCGGCTTTCGAACGATCGCCGATATCGCCCGGGGTTCGAAGGTCCAGATTTTGATGAGCAAGCGCGGCTCGCAGTACATCGCGCAGATGATCCGCCTCCGCTAACGTTGGCGCGAGTCCGCGTCGCGAACGTCTCGAAATCGTATCGGCGCGGCGAAGTGCAGGTCTTTGCATTGCGCGACGTTTCGTTCGCGTTGGCCGACGGCGAATTCGTCGCGGTCATCGGGCCGTCGGGCAGCGGAAAGACGACGTTACTGCGCACGATCGCCGGACTGACGGAACCCGATGCGGGTTCGGTGTGGTTCGACGATCGGGACGTGACCAACGTGCCGTCGCAAGACCGCCGCGCAGGTTTCGTGTTTCAACAGTACGCGCTGTACCCGCACCTCAGCGTGTATGAAAATATCGCATTTGGCCCGCGCGCGCGGCGGCTCGCGGCCGACCTCGTGGCCGCCCGCGTTCGCGCCGTCAGCGCGCGTGCGCGACTGGGCGCGGAAC